>JAZNTY010000040.1:0-4008 GCA_045592005.1 Alistipes sp.
GTGACTTGCCATAACAGCCGATACACCGCCATCATCATAGAAGAACGCCATAGATATGGCAGCCCAAATAAGGGCGATGACAGACTCTGAAATCATCGAACCATAGAATACAAAGCGACACTCACGCTCATTATTCACACATCGTGCCATAAGAGGCGACTGTGTGGCGTGGAAGCCCGATATAGCACCGCAGGCAATAGTGATAAAGAGAGTCGGTACTAATGGTAGGTTGGCTTTGTTGATATGGAGATTTTCGAGTGTCATATCAGGAATGGTGTAGTCGCCAAATAGCAGAACACCCAACAGACCAATAGCCATAAATATCAACGCCGCACCAAAGAGCGGATATATCTTGCCAATAAGCTTATCTATAGGCAATAGCGTTGCTATAAAGTAGTAGGCGATAATAAATCCTAACCACCAGCCGCGTGATATAAACTCAAACTTGGTGGCAAGAATATCGGCAGGGCTAACCACAAATACTACGCCCACTAAGAGCAGCAGCGCCACCGAAAATACACGCATAAAGGCTCCTGTCCCCTTGCCTAAATAGCGAGTAACAATCTCTGTGATGCTCAAGCCGTCATTGCGAACAAGGATAACGCCCGACAAGAAGTCGTGCATAGCGCCCATAAAAATACCACCAAAGGTAATCCATAAAAAGGCTACCGGACCATAACAGGCACCCAAAATAGCACCAAATATAGGACCCGTACCGGCAATGTTGAGCAACTGAATAAGAAATACCCTCCAGCGAGGCATTGGAACATAGTCTACACCGTCATAGAGCGCCTGGCTCGGCACCGATGCCTTAGGGTCAATTTTACAAACACGCTCCAAATAACGACCGTAGGTAAAATATGCTGCTATGAGCAGAACAAGACAGATAATAAAGGTAAACATAGTTTTGTAGTTTAGGTATGTTCTATATTCTAAATCGCACGAAGATACAAAAAAAGTGTGGGATATTGAATAAAAAAGCGAAATTTTTACGATATTTGCTACCGCAAATGCTGAATTAGCTCAGTGGTAGAGCACTTCAGTCGTAATGAAGGGGTCTTGGGTTCAAATCCCAAATTCAGCTCTTACGCTCTATATTGTGGCTTTTGACTACCGCAGAGTTGTAGTAAGCCTAAAGGGTATCATACCTTTGCAAATAAGTTTGCAGGTAGATGCCCTTAAGTCTTATCCTCCTGCGAGGGACTCCTAAAAGCCGAGAAAAACACTGCCTATCAATACTAAAATAGGAAAAGATATTGATTTCCCTCCAAACCTACCTTTGGAAAAGGGAGGCTTTGTCGCTACGCTTCAAGGCGCAAGAAAGTTTAGGTGTTGCAACTTTTGACCACTTTGGTCAGTCGAGGTGGACAGATGTATCTTCCGTCCAAACACTAAGGAGATGGACGGACAGTATAGTTACAAATTTTCAATAATCTTGCCGGCGGTGGCAGGAAGTGTCTATAGATATAACTTAAGACAGCACCCCGATAACGAAGTGCTGTCCCTTAAACCTAACCTAAAAACCTATCTTGAAAAGAGATTTTCATCTCATTCCGGCTACAAAAATACAATAAATATTCCAAAGTTCCAAATCATAAGTAAAAAAACAACTAAAAATTTCATAAATGGTAAAAATTGCTTTATGGGTGGTTAAAAGCACGGTATGAGTGAATAAAAAGTGTAATTACTGATTTTTATTCTCTTTGTAAATAACCGTTTTATGCCCTAAAAACAGCTGTTTTATTGCTATTTGTTGAAGCTTTTTTACTATCTTTTCTTTTTGTTTCTCTTTTTGGTTTCAGATTATAACTTTTAGTTGTTAAATATTAACGACTTGTTATCTGCGTCTATTTTTATAGCTCGTTCACGGTTGATTTTACCGGCGAGAATTTGTTTTGACAGTTCGCCTACAACTTGTCGTTGGATAACGCGCTTTACAGGTCGGGCGCCATACATAGCATCGTAACCAGACTTAGCGATAAAGGTACGAGCTGCGGCGGTATATTCGAGTTGTATGCCGTTATGAGCGAGCATTTTGCTTAGGCTCTTGAGTTGCATATCGACGATCTCCTCGATATGGTGTTCTGAGAGAGGCTCGAACATAATAATCTCGTCTATACGATTTAGGAACTCAGGCTTAAGTTGTTGCTTAAGGAGCTCCACAACATCGTTGCGTGTAGCCTCAATAACATCCTCTGTGAGGGTTGTGTTTTGGCTTAAGGCTCTGCTGAAAGCCTCCTGGATGAGGTGTGAGCCCATATTGGAGGTCATTATAATAATGGTATTACGGAAGTCGACGGTGCGCCCCTTGTTGTCGGTTAGTCGTCCGTCATCGAGTACCTGTAGCAAGGTGTTGAACACATCTGGGTGTGCTTTTTCAATCTCATCCAATAGCACTACTGAGTATGGTTTACGCCTTACCGCCTCGGTTAGCTGTCCTCCCTCGTCGTAGCCCACATATCCCGGAGGGGCTCCGATAAGTCGAGATACGGCGTGTCGCTCCTGGTACTCGCTCATATCTATGCGTGTAATCATATTTTGGTCGTTGAACAGAAACTCAGCCAGCGCCTTAGCCAACTCTGTTTTACCCACGCCCGTAGTGCCGAGAAAGATAAATGAGCCGATAGGTTTTTTAGGGTCGGAGAGTCCTGCGCGTGAACGCCTTACTGCCTCGGCAATAGCCACTATAGCCTGTTGCTGACCCACAACGCGGCGGTGTAGTTCTGCCTCCATATTGAGGAGTTTTGCGCGCTCGGAGGCGAGCATTCGGGTAACGGGTATGCCCGTCCAGCGGGATACAATCTCGGCAATATCTTGCTTATCGACCTCCTCTTTTATCACTAATCCTGAGGCTTTGGCTGCATTGAGTTGTTCTTGTAGTTCGGCGATATTCTTTTCGCACTGTGCAATCTTGCCGTAGCGTATCTCAGCTACTTTGCCATAATCGCCCTGGCGTTCAGCCTGCTGAGCCTCTATTTTCAGAGCCTCGATAGAGTGTTTGTTGTGCTGTATGTTGACAAGTATATCTCTCTGGTTCTGCCACTTAGCACGCATTTTAGCTACCTTGTCTTTGCTCTGGGCAATTTCGTTGTCCAAGACCTCAATTCGCTGCTTATCTCCCTCGCGGCGGATAGCCTCGCGCTCAATCTCGCTTTGGCGTATGCGGCGGTCAAGGGTGTCTATCTCCTCAGGTACGGAGTTCATCTCTAAGCGAAGCTTTGATGCCGCCTCATCTACCAAGTCTATAGCTTTGTCGGGTAGAAAACGGTCGGTAATATATCTATATGACAGTTCGACGGCAGCCACGATAGCCTCATCCTTGATACGCACCTTGTGGTGGCTCTCATATCGCTCCTTGAGACCTCGGAGTATTGATATGGCATCCTCTACTGTCGGCTCGTCAACCATAACCTTCTGGAAACGGCGCTCCAAAGCCTTATCTTGCTCAAAGTATCGTTGATACTCGTCCAATGTTGTGGCTCCAATAGTTCTCAGTTCGCCACGCGCAAGTGCTGGTTTAAGGATATTTGCCGCATCCATAGCTCCGCTGCTCTTGCCTGCGCCGACAAGGGTATGTATCTCGTCAATAAAGAGTAGTATCTCGCCATCGGAGGCTATAACTTCAGATATAACAGCCTTTAGACGCTCTTCAAACTCGCCCTGATACTTCGCGCCGGCAATAAGCGCTCCCATATCGAGTGAGTAGATGCTTTTAGATTTGAGGTTCTCCGGCACATCGCCGTTGACAATACGATGTGCTATACCCTCAGCTATGGCTGTTTTACCTACGCCCGGCTCGCCTACAAGTATCGGATTGTTCTTCGTTCTGCGCGATAAAATCTGTAGTACGCGACGACACTCCTCGTCACGACCTATTACCGGGTCTAACTTGCCCGTACGCGCCATTTGGTTGAGGTTTATGGCATATCTGCTCAGAGCCTCAACGCCTTTGTCTGTTGTGTGTGTAGTCTGTGTGCTCATAGTTTTATGCTATTTATTTCTGTTTTT
>JAZNTY010000041.1:0-1542 GCA_045592005.1 Alistipes sp.
CTAAACTGGACCTTTACGGTTGCAGCTTTACCCGCAGGAATAGCCGTAAGAGCCGGTGTGCAGACGAATGAGCGATTACCAGAGGTTCCAATCTTTAGATAGCCAGGACGAGCGCAAATAGAACCTCCATTAGCATCACTCTTGCCACCAATCCAGCCCCATTTATCCATTCTAAGTTCATCCAGAACATTTTTAAGGGTGTTAAACAGTCCCATCTCTGTTCCGCCTCCAACCATATAGTATCCGGTATCACTTAGCGTAATCTCGCCCGCAACAGGAACTATATCGGTAATAGAACCTCGGTCTGTACGCGAAACACCTGCGGCACGGGTAGATAGGTCGCCGGCATAGATAAACTTATCAAAGTTCTCATAGAGAATTAGGTCGCCAGCCTTAGCATCGCGTGTAACAATACTATTACAGTCTGCCACAGGCTCTTCGGTCTTAACCTCCAATACGCGACTTGAGGTGCCATCTGTAATATTCCAAACCTTAGCGTAGTATGTGGTATTTGGAGCCAACCCTGGGAATACAAAGCGCGGTGGCAACATATTGGCATTATACAGTGATGAAGCTACAATATTATTCACGCTTACCACAAGGTTAGAGCAAGCTGCATCTCTATAGAGCGCCACTTTGTAGGTCTGAGTAATATCGTCGCCATAGTAGTCGCCACTACTTGAAGGCAACAGAGTTGCAAGTCGTGCTCTATTAGAGATAGATGAGCTCCAACCGATAGATATTGTTGAGTCGGTGGCACGAAGTGAGGCAACAAATAGCTTTTCGAAGAAATATTTGCCATCGGCAAGCTCCTCATAGGCATCGACCTTGTCGAACTTTGTTATATCAAGAGGAAAATTGTAGATACAACCCGCTACAAAGTTCTTTGTAGGTTTTTTACAGAATATATATACACCTTTATCGGTCTCAACCTCATAATATACCTTGCTATCTGTAGCCGAAAAATCGACAGGTGCAATTAGTGCATAACCCTCCGAATATGGACTCTTAGGAGCATTGTCGTAGCTCAATATCACAGACTTTGACGACAACTCAACAAGCTTTTTACTCTGCCAATCAACAGTAGCTGCGCCTGCAATATTTACAGACTCCGTAGACATCTTTACCGAGCGTATAGTCTCGCCCGCAGCAACAGAGACAGAAAATCGGGCAAGCGAACCGGCAAGTGTAAAATCAAAAGTTGAGCCGCCATCGTTTGTTGAACCAAGCATCAGGTTACGGAGGCTATCGTTATCGCCATCCTTACCTGTATGACACTGCTTTACAGGGATATTCACTTTCAAACTATTTCCAGAACTCAGTTCTGCCCCCACATATGGCGAAACAGCATATAGCGGTGCCCCTACAGTGAAGTGTACCTCACTTGAGGAGTTATCAACAGAGAATGTTGCATCGGTAGTATCTGCACCCGCTTCAAGATTATACATAGCCACAGAGGAGAGGTCTGAGACAGCTATTTGGTCTTCAGCGTGCCATAACATCTGGACAGAGCCATCGGCACCTTGCACAGCATATGTACGG
>JAZNTY010000042.1:0-3089 GCA_045592005.1 Alistipes sp.
AGTTGTTATATAAATTAAGGGTGTGAAGTCCACGATTTACAAGGACCCACACCCTTTTTCTGTAGCGTTGGCAATAAAGTTACTCGCTCTTTTTTACAAAACCTTGTGCGCGTAGCTCTATCTCGCCACCATCTGGTGTTACCAAGAAGCAACCTGTCTGTGGTTCTGTGATATGACCTATAATATCTATACATCCTAAGGCAGCAACCTTGTCGCGCATAGATAGCGGTAGGGTAAAGAGTAACTCATAGTCCTCTCCACCGTTTAATGCAGCGACAATAGGGTCTATGTGCATCTGTTCGCCCAAAGCGGAACATTGGCGTGCAATAGGCATACGGTCCAAATATATGCGAGCACCGCAGAGTGATGAACGACATATTTGCATAAGGTCAGAGGCAAGACCATCGCTGATATCAATCATAGCAGTCGGTACAACTCCCTCCTCCGCCATAGCACGCACTATATCATAGCGTGCGCGAGGTTTTAGATAACGCTCTAACAGATACTCAAAACCGTCAAACTGAGGCTTTTCATCCTTTAACCCTTCCAATACGCGACTTTCACGCTGCAAGAGCTTAAGACCAAGATATGGGGCACCTAAGGAGCCTGTGATACAGATAAGGTCGTTGACCTTAGCTCCGCTACGATATACAATTTGCTCCTTTTTTGCACGACCCGTGGCAGTGACGCTGATAACTAAGCCTGTAACTGAGGCAACGGTGTCGCCACCTACAAGGTCAACACCAGCCTCGCGACAAGCAAACTCAATGCCGGCATAAAGGTCTGTGAGGAACTCGACCGATATTTTTGACGATACAGACACCGATACAGTAATCTGCTCTGGCTGAGCATTCATAGCCACAACATCGCTGATGCCCTTTGTTACAGCCTTGTAACCTAAGTGCTTAGGTGGGAAGTATGTAAGGTCAAAATCTACTCCCTCTACCATCATATCGGTAGTCAGTACTATAGCTGTATCCTTTGATGCTTCGATAACGGCAGCATCGTCACCTACACCCTTAATAGTACTCTTTAACTTTGGGGTAAATGGCTCTGTGAGCTTATCTATAAGCCCAAACTCGCCCAACTCGGCAATCTCTGTTCTACCCTTTATTTTTCCCATTATCCAATATTTTTAGTGCAAAAAGCGAGCGTCACATAGTGCGGCGCTCACTTATATGCATTGTGTTAGATTATTTTGAGCTATATGGCTTGATAACACCGCGCTCTGAAGAACGGATAAAGTTGATAAGAGCATCACGCTCTGGCGACTGTGGAACCTGAGCCTCAGCCTCGTTACAAGCGTTTAGGTAGTTCATTCCACTCTGGAAGAGAATACGACAGCTCTTAGTCAAAATCTCCAACTGCTCCTCGCTAAAGCCTCGGCGCTGAAGACCGATACGGTTCAAACCTGCATAACTTGAGGTGTCGCTGCGCACTGTGATAAATGGAGGTACATCTTTTGTAAGCAATGTGCCACCCTGAAGCATAGCATGGTCGCCAATCTTTACCCATTGGTGTATTGCGCAGTGACCGCCGATAACAACCCAATCTCCAACTTCAACTTCGCCGGCAAAGGAACAACGGTTCGCTACAACGCAGTGGTTACCTATAACATCATCATGAGCGACATGAACATAAGCCATAAGCAGGTTACCGTTACCTACAACGGTCTTTCCGCGTGATGCAGTACCGCGACTGATGGTTACATACTCGCGGATATCGTTATCATCGCCAATCTCGGCGGTTGTCTTTTCGCCGCGGAACTTCAAATCCTGCGGTAGACAAGAGATTGAGGCAGCAGTATGAATTTTACAACGCTTACCGATGCGAGCTCCGTCGTGAATAACGGCACCGGGACCTATCCAACAGTCATCGCCGATAACTACATCACCAGCGATATATGCGAAAGGCTCCACAGTAACATTATCTCCAATCTGTGCATCTGGATGCACATAAGCAAGAGGACTAATCATAGTTTGGATGTTGTTTGTAGTGTTATGTTTATCTGTTTTTTACAATTTGTGCCATAAGTTCTGCCTCGCATACCAGCGTGCCGGCAACAAAAGCCTTACAAATCATCTGAGCGATACCACGGCGTACAGGACCGGCTAACTCACACTCCAACTGTAGTGTGTCGCCAGGCGTAACCTTATGCTTAAAACGCACATTGTCTATGCGCAGGAAATATGTAGAGTATTGCTTAGGCTCCTCAACGGTGCTGAGTACCAATAAGCCACCGCACTGAGCCATAGCCTCAACAATAAGAACGCCAGGCATTACAGGCTCCTCAGGGAAGTGACCCTGGAAGAAAGGCTCATTGACTGTAATGTTTTTAATACCACCGATGGAGGTGCCGTCGATATGGAAAATACGGTCTACCAACATAAATGGATAACGATGAGGTAGCATTGCGCGTATCTCGTTTACATCATACACGGGGGCTACGCGCGCGTTATACTTGAAGCGAGGCTTAACACCTTCGCGGCGTATTGTGGCGCGAATTTGCTTCATAAACTCGGTGTTGGCAAAGTGTCCTGGACGAGTTGCCCATACACGACCTTTGATGCGAATGCCTAAAAGTGCAAAATCGCCGAGAAGGTCGAGTAACTTGTGGCGAGCTAACTCATTGTTGGCTCTCAACTCAAGATTGTTCAAATAACCACCGGTTACACGGATATCTTTCTTGCCAAAAATGTTCTTTAGATGCTCTAACTGCTCGTCAGAAACAGGGTTCTCGACAACAACAATAGCATTGTCTAAGTCGCCACCTTTGATAAGATTTGCTTTGAGTAGTGGCTCCAATTCATGCAAGAATACAAATGTGCGGCAAGGAGCTATTTTTGTCTTATAATCATCTTCAGGTATTAATACAGCATACTGATTACCCACAACTTTTGAGTTGTAGTCTACATGAACAGATACAGAGAACTCCTCGTCAGGATATAGGACAATCGCAACACCCTTCTCAGGAATGGTGTAAACCTGCTTTTCGCGTACCTCATAATAGCGACGCTCAGCATTCTGCTCAATAAGACCTACACGCTCAATACTCTCAGCATATGCCTTGGCGGAGCCATCCATAATGG
>JAZNTY010000043.1:0-3095 GCA_045592005.1 Alistipes sp.
AAGACCGCTTGGCCTCCGACTTGATGGATTGGATGTAATTGCTATGTCGGAGCATATTGCGGTGCATAAGAATAAGGGCATCAAACTAAAGGATTACAACCTGCCTATTAGTTTGGCTGTTAAGGAGGGCAAAAAGTGGGGTCTTATGGTTGTGCCGGCTGTGGAGATTACCCGTACAAAGCCTTTTGGTCATATGAATGCGCTGTTTATTAAGGACCCTAATGTCTTTGAGCAGACCCGCTATAAGGTAGACGAGAATGGTAAGTTGCTGCGTGACAAGGATGGCAACCGTATACCTAACCCAACGGAGATGGATGACTTTAGAAAGGCAGAGGCTCAGGGCGCTTTTATGCTATGGAACCATCCAGGTTGGCCAGATAAGAAGTGTACGCTCTACCCGCTTCAGAAGCAGCTTATTAAGGAGGGTCGTATTCACGCTGTAGAGTTGTTTAATGGTATGGAGTGGTATCCTAAGGTTCTTGATTGGTTTGACGAGTATCAGTTACCGATGATGGCAAACTCCGATATTCACGACACTTCTCGTTTTGCTTATGGTAATCAAGTGCGTCCGATGACACTTGTCTTTGCTAAGGAGTATACACTTGAGTCGTTGCGTGAGGCTCTATTTGCAGGTCGTATGGTGGCATTTTTTGAGAATAAGCTTGCCGGCGATAGTAAGTATGTTGAGCAACTGATAGATGCATCTTTGAAGGTCGATGTGCTTGATGAAAAGAAGGGAGTTTTGATTATTACCAATAATTCCGATATAGAGTTTCATACACTCTTTGGAGATAGAATGAACCCGGTCGTGTTCCGACCTCATACTGCTATCCGTCTGACAGTGCCAAAAGGAACGGTTCTTGATTTTATAAACTGCTATGCCGGTCGTAAAACTGTTAAAAAGGAGATTTGGTAATGTTGAGTATTGCAGAAAGACACAAGTATATTCTCGAAAAGCTCGAAAGATTTGGTTTTATCCGCATTACAGATGTGGCAGAAGAGCTTGGAGTAACAAAGGTTACAATTCGTAAAGATGTCAAGATTTTGGAGGGTAAAGGTCTGCTCTATAAGGTACACGGTAGCGCTCGCCTTGCCAATCCGCATATCGCAGACCGAGATTTGATGACCAAAAGTTCACTCAATCGTGAGGCTAAGCGCCGCATAGCCGAGCGCGCGGCACAGATGATTGAGGAGGGCGACTCAATAATGATTTCGGCAGGCTCCACGACATACGCTTTGGCAGAGGTTATCCACGCTATGTCTCCATCTAAGACCTTAAATGTAGTTACTCCGTTTTTGAAGGTATCAGCTCTGCTTAATGAGGTTGATACCATTCAGGTTGAGCAGTTGGGAGGCTGTGTGTATAAGAAATCTTTCGCTACGCGTGGCGAAAATGCGAGTGTTAGCTTAGGGGATATGGTCTGCTCAAAGTTCTTTATCGGAGTGGATGGCTTAGACCCGGAGTATGGCATTACTACCTCTACTATTGAGGAGGCGTTGCTCTCGCGTAAAATGATGGCAGCCTCTGCTAAATCTATTGTTGTTGCCGACTCGTCAAAATTTGGTCATCATGGCTATGGTCGTATAACAGCTATTGATGATGTAGATGTGATTATTACCGATACCGGTATATCGCCTGAGATGGTTAAGATTATCGAGGAGTCAGGTATTGAGTTAATAATAGTTTAGAATATACTTAATTTTATAGCTATGTCAGAGAATAAAATTGAATTTGAGATTGACCCACAAGTAGCTCAGGGTCACTACTCTAACTTTGTAATTATCGCCCACTCTCCGAGTGAGGTTATCCTCGATTTTGCATCCGTTTTGCCCGGTATGCCAAAGGCTAAGGTTTCAAGCCGTATAGTCCTTACTCCGGACCACGCTAAGCGCCTGCTGCTCTCGCTTCAAGAGAATTTGCATAACTACGAGAGCAAATTTGGAGCAATCAAGGTCGTTCAGGGAGGTGGCTTCTCGCCTAAAGGTCAGGCGTAGTGTTGGCTATGCCGTAAATAGCAGAGGACCGTCTAACAGTTTTTTGTTGACGGTCCTCTGTGGTCGTTTATTTATCTTTGCGCTTTTCGAGTTGGCGTTTTACAGCATCTAAAGCTTCGTCTACAGCCTCCTCAAAAGTTCGAGCGCGCTGCTCGGTTACTATATCTCCGCCAGGGATATGAAGTGTTACAAAAGCAACTTTGTTTCCTTTCTCGTCATCTTTTTCAAGACGCAGAACGACATCTACACCAGTTGGACGATCTGCAAAGCGCTCCAATCTTGACATCTTTTTCTCCACAAATTCGATCAGCTGCTTGCTGGCATCGAACTTTAACGATTGAATATTAACATCCATAGTTGTAATATTTATGGTTAAGGGGGTTCGCTTCATTACGAATTTGCCCCGATTAATCAACTTTATCTCCCTCCTTTTGCCCACTCTTTCGCTTCGAGTGCGGATGTGCTTTAGCGTAGGCAGCTTGTAGCTGGCTTATGCTGTTGTGGGTGTAGTGCTGTGTGGTCTGTAGGGATGAGTGACCCATAAGCTCCTGTATCTGGCGCATATCAACACCCTTGTTGAGCAGATGTGTGGCAAAGGTGTGGCGAAGAACATGGGGACTTTTGCGCCCCTGAATAAAGGCTTCGCTCATAACCTGCGACACTATTCGTTGCACCGAGGTGCGACAAATAGGCTTGCCATTGTACCCGACAATAATTTTATCGTTGCTGCCAATTATTATGCCGTTTGTGGCACAACAGTTCAAATATCGCTCTATGCGGGCAGCTAACTCTGGCACTAAGGGTATTAGTCTGTGTTTGTCGCCCTTGCCTGAGATTTTAATGCTGTTGCTGTTTATATCGCAGCGAGTTATGGCACAAAGCTCGGCAAGACGAATACCACAGCCGTAGAGCAGAGATATAATTATGCTCTGGAGCTGCTCCTTAAATATGGAGCTGTAACTCTTTTGGCGAGTGTTTTCCACCAACTCTACAATATGGCTTTCAGCCACAAATACCGGCAGAATATGGGGAGTTTTCAAGGAACCAATACGGTTTGTGACCTCTATGTCGACTATGCCGACCTTGCGCAGATAACGAAA
>JAZNTY010000044.1:0-4102 GCA_045592005.1 Alistipes sp.
GCCAACCCAACTTCCCTAAAGAGTTCAGGCTGTCGGCATTTTGAGCTGCCCGACCACGATACAACTGCTCTATGCCGCTCTCAACACTCTGTGGGCGTGAATATTTTGAATACAATGAACAACTGCTGACTGTGAGCAGTGTGACGATTAAAGTTATAATATATCTCATACTCTTACGATCTTAGTTCTGATATTTCTGCACGACGAGCCTCATCCGGACGCTTAAGTTCCGGAGTCTTAAAATACTCCTGAATACGCTGGAAGACAACAAAGAGCACCAGCACAATAAAGAGCAGCGCCAAAGTTCCAATAAGCATACCCCCAACAGCACCCGTACCTAATGAGCGATTTCCGTTTGCACCAACACCCGTTGAAAACATCATCGGCAACATACCAAATACCATCGTCAATGCTGTCATAAGAATTGGGCGCAGACGCTCCTTTGCTGCTGTAAATGCAGCCTCCTCGATACTCATACCACAACGACGACCTTCGCTCGCATATTGGGTAATAAGAATAGCCGTCTTTGCCAACAGACCGATAAGCATAATCAAACCTGTTTGCAGGTAGATATTGTTCTCAAGTCCGAATATCTTTGCAAAGAGGAAGCTTCCTGCAAGACCAAAGGGCACTGATAGCAGCACCGCAAACGGTATAAAGAGGCTCTCATAGAGTGAGGCGAGGATAATATAGACAAGGACAATGATAACTGCAAAGATAAATATTGTATTATCAGAGCTCTGTGCCTGCTCGCGAGTCATACCCGAAAACTCATACCCATAACCACGCGGTAGTGTCTGCTGAGCAACCTGAGCAATAGCCTCAATAGCATCGCCAGAGGAGTATCCCGCAGCAGTAGCTCCCGAAACTAAGATGCTGTTATAGAGGTTAAAGCGCGAGAGAGTCTCGGTACCATACTCCTTAGTGAGGGTGGCAAATTGTGATACCGGAGCCATACCATGAGGTGTTCTAAGGTAGATATTATCAAGCGAAGCCTTATCCTCCCTATACTCCGGAGCAGCCTGAGTGACAACATAGTACACTTTTGTAAAGCGGTTAAACTGCGATGCATACACACCTCCATAGTAGCCACCTATAACGCCCAACACATCACGCGGAGAGACTCCTGCCCGCTTACACTTAGCAGCATCTACATCTACCCTATACTGTGGATAATTTGATGAGAAGGTACTATAAGCCATAGCTATCTCAGGGCGAGCATTAAGTGCTCCAATAAAACGACCGGTAACCTGCTCAAGATTTGCAATATCGCCACCCGTCTTGTCCTGAATATGTAACTCAAAACCGTTTGAGTTACCATAACCGGTAATCATTGGTGGAGCAAAGGCAAATATCTTAGCGTTCTTAATTGACTGCGCTGCCCTCATAAAGCGCCCTATAATAGCGCTGGAGTGCGATTGAGCATCTGTTCTCTCTGACCAAGGTTTGAACTTGACCACAAACATACCGTATGAGGTACCCACACCGGAAATCATACTATAACCACCTGTTTTAGAGTAGTTTGTAACCTCCGGAATTGTGCTCAACACCTGCTCTACCTGCGCAAGAACCTCCTTTGTCTGCTCCAAAGAGGCTCCAGGAGCTGCTGCAACATCGACAAACATAGTACCCAAATCCTCATCCGGCACAAGACCTGTAGGGGTCGTTTTCATAAGGTAGAATAGTGCCACAAAAGAGACCACAACAAGTAGGGCTGTTACTACCTTATGCTCAATAAACCACTTTACGCCACCCACATAGCGCTTAAGTGTTGCACCATAACTTACGGCATAGGCGCTTCTTACGCGATCGAGCAGGGTCTTTTTACCCTCAACAGTCTCAACAGGGCGCATAAGTATTGCACAGAGCGCAGGGCACATCGTAAGTGAGTTTACGGCAGAGATACCCACCGACACAGCCATTGTAATACCAAATTGTGTATAGAAAGTACCTGTTGTACCACTCATAAACGACACAGGAATAAATACCGCCATAAAGACGAGCGTACAACTCAACACCGCAGCTGTAACATCCTTCATACCATCACGAGTAGCGAGCATTGGAGACTTATAACCGGCATCAAACTTACTCTGCACCGCCTCAACAATTACAATAGAGTTATCCACCACCGTACCGATAACCAACACAAGGGCAAAGAGGGTCAGCAAGTTGATACTCCAACCCATAATCGATATAAAAGCGAATGTTCCCACAAGTGAGACGAGGGTTGAGAGCACAGGTATCAAGGTGGCTCTATAGTCCTGCAAGAAGAAGAATACTACCAGCGTAACGAGTATAATTGCAATGATAAGTGTCCAGATAACATTCTCAATAGAGGCAAAGAGGAAGTCGTTTGTTGAGAACATAACCTGAACATCAAGACCTTCAGGCATATCCTTCTTAGCCTTTTCTAGAAAAGCGTTTACCTCACCAATAATCTCCACCGCATTTGAACCGGCAGTTTGAAAGACCATACAGGTTGTGCCAGCATAGCCATTCATCGTCTCTGTAAATTCGTAATTTAGAGCTCCTAACTCCACCGTTGCCACATCCTTAAGTCGTAACACCTCACCGGTAGGTGTGGAGGCAACAACCATATTCTCAAACTCCTCAACACGCTCCAATCGACCACTATACTTCATTGTATACTTAAACGGTTGGTCTGAATTCTCGCCCAAAGAGCCCGTTGCCGCCTCAATATTCTGTTCTGCAAGCACCCCATTGATATCTGCCGGCACAAGACCATATTGCGCCATAACATCAGGTTTAAGCCATAGTCGCATACTATAGTCGGCGCCATACGACACAATATCACCAACACCCTTGATGCGCAACAACTCTGTCTGTAAGTTGATTTTGGTATAGTTGGCAACAAATTCCTCATCATAGACATTATTTGGCGAGTAGACACAGAAAATCTGCAACATGCTCGGTTGGCGCTTAATGGTACTCACACCAAACTGAATGACCTCCGCCGGTAGTAATGAGGTCGCCTTAGCTACACGGTTCTGCACATTTACAGCCGCCATATCCGGGTCTGTCCCCTGACGGAAGTAGACCATAATCTCCACCATACCGTTATTGGAGGCAGAGGAGGTCATATAGGTCATATTCTCCACACCATTTATGGACTGCTCCAACGGCGCAATAACACTCTTCTGTATCGCCTCAGCACTTGCTCCCGGATAGGTGGTCATTACCATAACCGTAGGCGGTGCAATATTGGGATACTGCTCCATAGGCAGATTGACAAGGGATATAAGTCCCAAAAAGACAATTGCCACAGCCGACATAACCGAAAAGACGGGTCGGCGTATAATCTTCTGATAGTCCATATCCCTACTCTACTTTATCTCCATTATGAACAAAGGCTACGCCCTCTGCAAGAATTTTCTCGCCCTCTTCAAGACCAGATAGGACAATATAGCTCTCGGTAGTACTCATCGGCGCAACAGCAATGCGGGTAGAGCGGGCGATGCCATCGACTACCTTGTATATGTATATTTGGTCCTGAATTTCGTATGTAGCACTCTTTGGGATGATAATGCTCTGCTCATACTTGTATGGCAAAATGATATTACCTGAAGCACCGCTGTGGAGCAATCTGCCTCCATTAGCGAATACTGCTCTAAGCTGCACCGAACCTGTTGAAGGGTTGATAACACCACTCACGCTCTCAATACGACCCTTTTGAGGGTAGAGTCTACCGTTACCCAACATCAGCGCAACCTCCGGCATAGCCTTGAGAGCCTTATCCATACTGCCATACTCAAAAATAAGGTCTAACAACGCATTTTCGCCCATAGAGAAGTATACATACATTGTCGAGTTGTCAGACACTGTGGTCAAAGGTGTAGGTATCTGCGGCGAAACAAGTGTACCTACACGAAATGGGATAGTGCCTACCACGCCATCCGCAGGACTCTTGACAATAGTATAGTTATAGTTATTATCAGCATTTACCTTTGCTGCACGCGCCTGAGCCAACTGAGCCTTAGCTGTTGCAAGTGCATTTAGCGAGGTCTGCAACTCAAAATTGGACACCACTCCTCTATCAAAGAGGGTCTGCTTACTCTCTGCCACCAATTGTGCAGTAGCTACA
>JAZNTY010000045.1:0-5426 GCA_045592005.1 Alistipes sp.
TGCTTTGACGCGACATCTTACACTGCATCTGCTTAAGGGTAGTTTGACCAACAGTAGCAGTAGGAACTGTGAAACTACTACCATCTGCTCCGCACCACGCCAACAAGTCATACTGACCAGGCTCAAGTTCGAGCATCATTGCAAAATCATCCGAAGCCAAAGCCTTACCACTCTCTGTTGCTTGATGAACCAGGACTCCCGACCTATCAAATACATACAGAGCAACGGACTCCACCTTAGAGGCAAAGGCGTCGGCAAACTCCATATTCTTATCATACTCAAACTCGATTCTGTACTTAACCGAGCAATCACCCTCGCCGTCATAGATAACACCATCACAAGCTGTTAAGGTTGATGCTAAAGCGATAGAGGCTGCGAGCATCTTAAGTTTTGCGATATGAGCAGTTATGTTCATAACCTTTAAGTTTTTAGTTAGCGAATACTTTATTTATTATTATTTTATCTCTATATATAGTCCGTTTCCGGCAATTATTTTCAATTTTGGTGGGAGATTGTGACATCTCCGAGGTGCATCCGACTTTGTACCGATGCGAGTATCGTCATTCTATTTAGAAAGCAGTGGGAGATATCCCACCCCCACTGCTTTGGGGTTTTATAGTTTGATATTAATTACTGAAGAATGGCATCGTTCTCAACAACAGCCCAAGAGAGAACATTAATCTGAGCTGAGATGTAAGTCTCCTTATCAGCAGGCTTCTCAGGCTCCTCAATTTGGAAGTTCGGGTCATAAACCGGAGTACCAAAGCCATGAACGCCTGTCACATTAATCTTATAGCTATGGTTACGAACAATACCGAACTCGCCAACCTTACCCTCGCTACCCAAGTGCTTAACATCTGCATAGTAGTAGGTTCTACCGTCATTATAAACCTTCGCAGGCTCAACAGCTGCCAAAACAGCGTTAACATCAGGCACAGCAGTATAGGTTGTACCATCGAAGGAGAACCAATTTGTAATCTCTACGCCGGCTGCAAGCTGGAAGCTAACCTCATAACTCTCAGCACCTAAAAGACCGGCAACACACTGGAGTTGGCTGTCATCGATGCTGGTATAGGTTGAAACACCATCATAATGCATCAACTTATTCTTAAGAGTAGGAGCTACTGCTGCAAGCAAAGCATCCATGCCAACATAGTTAGAACCGTACCACTGAGCAATCTCAATTGGATTACCATTTACATCCTGAAGCTGAGCAGCTACAACATACTTTGTACGGTCAGTAT
Source organism: Alistipes sp. (assembly GCA_045592005.1). Lineage (GTDB taxonomy): Bacteria > Bacteroidota > Bacteroidia > Bacteroidales > Rikenellaceae > Alistipes. The sequence continues at coordinate 1,245 of JAZNTY010000045.1, forward strand.
TCGCCGCATCTACATGCTCGCCTACATACTCCACAGTAGCATCGGTATTTGTAAGTTCCGAATAAGCAAACTGATTAGAAACAGCTGTAGGCAGGCTCTTTGCAGCCCAATATGAACGAGAGTAAGCCGGATTATTCCAAACAAAGCCCAAAGCAGCATCAGTCCAAGAGGCATCAATGCTCTTTACAAAGTAAGACTCTGCCTGAGTTGCCACCAAGTCCCAACCAACAACTTTTGCATATACCTGAGTATCGCCAACCTTGCTACCGGTATCGAAAGCGTTAGCACCAGCTACAAGACCAACCTTTGCCACAACGCGCTCAACATAGATAGTGACAGGGTTTGCCAAAGCATCTGCATCGGTTGTCTGGAAGTTGTCGATAGCAAGTGGAGTAGCATCCACAACCTCGCCAGCAGCGTTCACATATGCTGAGTTTGTCATAATAAACTCTGCGCCATTATTGTGTCCTGCGGTTGAGAGTACATTCTTAAGGTCATTCAAAGAGAGGCTTGTTGTGCCAACATAGTTTACAACAGCAGCAACCTTTGCCGGGAACAGACCCTTATACTTCTCGATAACCAAAACAGGGTTTGTCATAGACTCTACATTTGGAGCCTCAACACCGCCATTATCTGCAACAGCCACATTGTAGTAGTTGCCATTAGCATTTACATTAAATGGATTACCGGCAGCATCAAAGAAGTAGAAAGTTGCCGAGGTTACAGCCTGCTCAGCAGCGGTTCCGTCCTCAAAATCTGCACGAGTAACACTATCCGCAGACTTAAGAGAGATAGCCAAGTAAGATGTTTCCAGATTTGCAAGAGGACCTCCATTCTGAGGAACTTCATCACTTTGTGAGCAAGCCATCAAACCTGCCAGGGCGAAAACGCCAATTAAAAATCTTGAGGTTTTCATAATTGTAATTTTTGTTAGTTATTAATTAAATTAATTGTATTGATTTATTATTTTTTTGAAACAAATGCATCGAGTTCACTAAGTGTGGTAGTTGCTTGAGCAATACCCGCAGCCTCCGCCTTCTTAAACAGGCGACGAGCAGTATCATAGTCCTCATTCATCGCTGCAAAGGCTCCGCGTGCATAGTCCGCCTCGGCTGAGTTACCAGCTCGGTTCAAATAGCGCTCAGCTGCTGCCATATCCCTCTTTTGCATAGCCGAGTTAGCTGCATTGAGGTTAGCAATCTCATCTTCAGGGAACATACGAACAGCCACCTCGAATACCTCATGGTGCTCATCGCTACCAGACTCATAGGTATTTGCCACCAAATAGAGCTCCTCAAGGCTAAGTTTCTGCGGAGCAGTAGCCAAAACGCCCTTAATCTCCTCAACATCACTATAGCTACGAACTGTATACTCAACCTTATAGTCCGAGTGACGAAGTGCCGGGTAGATATGAGTCAACAGATGCTGATAATCCTCAGGATAGTTGGTCTTTATCTTCCACTCCTTATTGTCAGGTTCGCGTGTACTGTCAATCAAATCAAGGATAGCATTTTTGTTATCCAAATTTGAGTTAGCCACATAATTTCTAAGACCCATCCAATCCTCAGGCTCAAACGAAGTTGAGACGATAGACTTATCGAAGTGGTAGAGGTCCTGAACATACTTCATCAGAGCCGCTGTACGCTCACGAGCCAAGTATGTATTGTGCTGATAACTACCCTCAGGCGATGCAAAGCCCTTGATTGACAGAGCTGTAATAGTTACATCCTTATCGTCACGAACAGAATTGATAGTTGCCAAAATACGATTGAGCTCAACCATATTGTTACGATACTGAGGATAGATTACAATCTTGTTTACAGGGAAGTCCACAAATGCAGAGCCCTTAACCTCACGACTCTTAACAGCCTCAGCCTCAGGACGCATATATACGAAGGTTGGCATAAAGTATACCTTCTCAGCCACAGGAGTGCGGTAGTCACTTAACAATGCACCACTCTGTTCACCGACCTTAGTATTGCAGCAACCGTAAAGGCTACGATTGAGAACCAGATGCGAACCCTCCATCCACTCCTGATAAGGAACAATAGAGTGATAGTCTACACTTTGAGGCATCTTGCTCTTTCGGAAACTACGCTCAGTCTTACCCGTAAGAGTACTCTTGCCATCTCGCATATAATAATAGTAGCGCTTGCGACCATAGACACCTATTGACGAGAAATTGAGAGAGTCGCTGCCATTGACAATCGCCGGAGTGATAAGCACCGCGCGGTTTGACTTAACTTTAAGTTCTGACAGATTTACATCCATATCGACAACCATATAGTCGCCATTACGCTCAAGTGTAAGGTTCTCAACCTTAGCACCCTCAACCTGCGCAGAGACAGGAAGCGAAACTACTGACAGAGTTAAAAGAGAAAATATTAATCGTTTCATAGCAATACCTTAATTATAATTAGAAGAGATAAACTAAATTCAACGCCAACTTAGTAGGACCAACATAGTGGTGCTTTAGACCGGTCTCAACCTTGCGACCACAGCCGGCGCACTCATACTTGTCGTACTTAGTGTAGGCATAACCAACACCCACCTCAAGTTCAAGGTTCCAATGACGACCCAGCACAAAAGCATAACCATAAGCAACGCCAGCACCGACAAACCAACCCTGATAACGATGAGTTGAGAGGTTTGAAAGATTTGTACCAAGAAAGTTTATACTATTCTTAATACCTCCAAAGTTAAACTGCCCTCCATGTGCGTGAATACCGAGGAAGTGCCCCATAAAGCGGTCACAAAACCAATAGCGAGCCTCTGGTTGCGCCAACCAATGCTTCCATTTCTTGCCCTCAGACATATCCCAGGCATTAAAGTTGCCTGACAAATCGAGAGTCCAGCGCGGAGCAAGTCCAATCTCAACACCCGCATTAACAGTAGCAGTCAAGTCATACAAGATATTAGTCTTGATGGCAACATCATTCTGCGCGCTCACACTAAACGAGGCGAGCAGACCAAAAATCAGTGGGATGTAAAATTTAAGCTTCATATATTCAGTTGTGGTAATTATATTATTGTTATAACTGCACTTAATAATTTTCTGTCTTCTGAATACAAAGATATGTTTTTTTATTTTATTCTACAAATAAATATCATAAAAATTTCTGTTTTTTCTCAAAATAATTTGTATAACACCGTTTTTCAGTATAAAAAACAAGTATTCCGACCACATTTTTTTGTAATCGGAATACTTTAGGACCAATTTAAGGTCTGTTTTATAAATTAGTTTTCTATTTTCTGCGGAACTTAGCTCTAACTCTGGTTGGGGTATCTCCCAAATATTTTTTACAGTACTCTCCCAAATGGCTGGAGGAGGAGAAACCGTACTTTTTAGATATATGGTATATCGGAGCATCGGTCTCCACCAGGTCGGCAAGTATTTCATCCTTACGCTGTATCTGCATCCACACGCCAGGGGTATAGCCAGGATAGTGGCGACGGAAGATGACATTAAAGGTATTGATATCGTAACCACAAAGTTCTGCCAAGTGGTTGAGATTGCGAGCTTTAATACGATTACCCTCAACCATAGTCCTAAACGAAACCGCGTGGTCAAAGAGGTTAAAGAAGAGGTTAGCAAGCACCTCTACATCGTAGTAGAAACGGAATACAACAAACAGCAACTCAATAGCCGAGTGGTGCATATGTGCGCAAGGGATATCGTCATCCAAATAGCGTTTGATAAGCGAGAGAAACTGAGATAGAGGCTCGTTAATAGCTACAGACTCGAACTGATATTTGAAATCAGACTGCTCTTTGGAGAACTGAAGCAACGACGCCACATCACACGCAGCACCAGGACGAGCAAAGCGCGCCAGAATAAGCTTAACATCAGTTGTAGCATCAACAGTATAATGACCACAATTGTAGCAGAAGAAGAAATTCCCCTCCCCTACTACATAATCACTACGCTCCTCTGACGATACGACACAAGAGCCTGAAATAACAAATACTAAGTGATTGACTTCACCCGGCTCAATGACAAAAGAATCCCCAGCCTGATAATTCTGCTCACTGAAGCCGGAGAACGACTCCTTAGCAGACGGGCAAGATTTTGGGCAAGACTGTCTCATAAATGTCTTAATTTTTTTAGAAATATTATTATATTTTATACAAGTATCATATTATTTGCAACACAAAAATAATAGTATTTTTTTGAATATCAAA
>JAZNTY010000046.1:0-8620 GCA_045592005.1 Alistipes sp.
CAACCGTGAGGAGTCGTGCGGTGGTCACTTCCGTGTAGAGCACCAGACTGAGGAGGGCGAGGCAGATCGTGATGACGAGAACTTCGTATATGCAGCAGTTTGGGAGTACAAGGGTATGGACGAGGCGCCAGAGCTTACTAAGGAGCCTCTGAACTTCGAGTATGTGCATCTTGCAAAGCGTAACTATAAGGACTAATTTTTGGTGTTAAACATTTCGAAACAGCACAGTTTCTTAAAAATACGAAATTATGAATTTTACATTAAAAATATGGCGTCAAAAAGACGCTCACTCTAAGGGTTGCTTCAAGGAGTATAAAGTTTCGGATATTTCAGCCGATACCTCTTTCCTCGAAATGCTCGATATCCTCAATAATGACCTTGTGCACAAAGGCGAGGAGCCTGTAGCTTTCGACCACGATTGTCGTGAGGGTATCTGCGGTATGTGCTCATTGCATATTGACGGTCATGCGCACGGTCCATCTCAGGCGGTTACTACCTGCCAGATTTATATGCGTCAGTTTAAGGATGGTGCAACTATCACTGTTGAGCCATGGCGTTCAGCTGCTTTCCCTGTAATCAAAGACTTGGTTGTAAATCGTGGTGCTTATGACCAAATTCTTCAGGCTGGCGGCTTTGTATCAGTTCGTACCAACTCTGTACCTGATGGTAATGCTATTCCTATTCCTCAGGCAGATGCAGAGGAGAGTATGGATGCTGCTGCTTGCGTAGGTTGTGGTGCTTGTGCTGCAACTTGTAAGAATGGTTCTGCAATGCTCTTTGTTGCGGCTCGTGTATCTTCACTTGCGAAACTTCCTCAGGGTCGCGTTGAGGGTGCTCGTCGTGCAAAGGCTATGGTTGCAAAGATGGATGAGCTTGGCTTCGGTAACTGTACCAATACCGGTGCTTGCCAGGCTGAGTGCCCTAAGGGTATCTCTATAGCTCACATTGCACGCCTGAACCGTGAGTTCCTTGCAGCAAAACTTCAAGATTAGTCTTACCGCCATATTGGGTTAATCCAACTTATGGCAGACAATATTGGTTTTCAAAGGGTTGTCGGGGTATAAATCTACGACAACCCTTTTAACCTTTATAGAGAAATAGACTCTTATACCTATTAATAACCTATGAACCTGAAACGAACTATTCTAACCCTTTTTGCGGCAGTGGCGGTCCTTTTTGCGACGGCTCAGAGTGGTGCGCCTGTTTCAGGTCGTATTGTTGATAGGGAGACGCGAGATGGTGTTCCTGGTGCAGTTATAGAGATAACCAATGTTAGAACGCCAGCCAACAAACGCTATTATACCTCGGAGTATGGAGGTTATTTTCGCATTCCCAATGTTGCTGCCGGAGATTATCAGTGCCTTGTAACTTTTATTGGTTATGCAGATAAGCAGTTCTCTTTCTCCTCGTCCGGACTTCCGAAAAATATAGGCGATGTAGCTATTGAAGTCAGTGCAATAGGTATCGAAACGGTCGTAAAGACGGCGGTTTCGACACGCGCAACGATTATGGGTGATACATTGCGTTATAATGCCGATGCCTTTAAGGTGGCGGTAGATGCCGAAGTTGAGGCGCTGTTGCGAAAAATGCCTGGAATAACAATCACGGATGGAAAAGTGGAGGCACATGGCGAGGTTGTTAAGCAGATTTATGTCGACGGCAACGAATTTTTTGGTAGTAATATCGCTCAGGTATTACAGAGTATTCCGGCTCAAGCTGTAGAGCATATTGAGGTCTACAATCGTCTTAGTGAGGCGGCTCAAATTACGGGAGTCGATGATGGCGAAGGAGGTAAGGTTATAAATATTATTACCCGCAAGAGTATCAATCGTAGCCGCTTTGGTAAGGTCCATATAGGCTATGGTTATGAACCGACGGCAAATCGTAGAGTTACAGCAAATCATAAATATACAGCCGGAGGTAGTGTGAATATCTTCAATGATGATGCGCGTATTACCATTATGGGTCTTGTTAATAACCTCAATAAGCAGAATTTGTCGGATGACGAGATGAGTATAAAGAGTAGTGCTAATAACAATACGGGCTCGCGCCAATTCTCGGTCAATAACCAGAGCGGAGTTGCTGCGGCTGAGATTTTTGCTGCTAATTATACCGATACTTGGGGTCGCCGTCGTAGAGCTAAATTTGAGGGTAGTATCTTCTATAATCATCTTAATGCAAAGAATGAGTTTGTTGTCGATCGCTGGTATGACCCTTCTGTAAGTAAGAAAGATACCATCCACTATGACCAATTTGCCAATCCAAATAACCGTACATTGAAGTTTCGTGGGCGATTAGAGTGGAAAGTGGCTAAGCGTCAGCGACTTGTCCTTATTCCTACGCTGAACTACTATCCTAATAGCTCTATTAACCGCACCGATAGCACAACCCTTCGCTGGGGCGAGTCTGGTTATCGTTGGATGCCAAGTGGTAATGATGGATGGAGTAATACCTTCTCTCAGAGCCTCTATGCCCAATATTCATATAAGTTCTATAAGCAGGGTCGCTCGTTGTTGCTGGTGGCAAGTGTCAGCAATTCAGATGCCGATAGTGACCGCGATTACTACTCTAATGGCGCGGGCAAAACCAATAAGACGGATCCTGAGAAGGCTACTATCAACTATACATATACCCGTAAATTGACAGAGTCCGGTACCACTACATTTCGAGTTCAGCCAACTTTCCGCGACAGAATAGGCAGACACTCGACCATAAATATCACTTACCGTTTTCAGGCTCAGCTTCGTACACGAGATTTGCTCTCCTATGCCACTGATGCTGACTATGTGATAGATACTTCGCGGCTCAATCGTCGCTCTTCCTCCTCATTTGAAGGTATGTTTGTCTATCATCAGGCAGGTGTGGGCTATCGTTATGGTAAAAATCGTAATTGGTTCTCTGTCAGTGCTATGTATCAACACTCGCGCCTGTCAAACCACAACCGATGGACGGGTGATAAGATGCTGCGTAGCTACCATAATCCGGTGTATAATGCCACTTTGCAATGGGCATTTAATCCGCAAAATACTCTTCGTGTGAGTGCGACCTCGGAGGTTAAGGCTCCGTCATTGTGGCAGATGCTTGATGTCTATGATGTGAGCAATTCGCAGTATTTAACCCTGGGTAACCCGGACCTAAGACCTTATACCGAACATAACTACTTTGTCCGCTATACAAATATCTCCACCCGTCGTGGCACCACCTTTATGATTATGGCTAAGGCAACTCTTATGCCTAATTACATAGGTACAAGCATTGAGTATTCTCCTGAAACTATTGAGGTGGATGGCAAAAAATATAACCCTCTTCAACTTTCGCAGCCGGTAAACCTGAATGGTTACCGCTCTTTTGAGGGGCGTACAAGCATTGGTTTTCCGATAACATTCTTGAGTTCCAATCTTAATATTTCCTTGGGAAGTACATACTCTAATGTACCTATACGGCTCAATAAAGTAGAACAACTAATGGATAACTTGTCTGTCTACTCTGATTGGACTTTGGGTAGTAATATATCTGAAAATGTAGACTTCACACTGCGCTGGCGTGGCTCGTATAGTAATAATAAGGCTGGAGCTCAAGTTCTTAATAATGAATTCTTTACCCACCGTGCTACGGCGAATATGAAGTTTGTTCTGCCACTCGGTTTTACCATTACTACCTCGGCTGTGTTTACTCAATATGTAGGCATTACAAATGATTATAATGACTCATTTACCCTCTGGAATGCCTCTATAGGTAAGAAGGTGCTTCGTAAATTGGGCGAAATAGAATTCTGTGTAAATGATATACTTAACCAAAATACATCCTTCTCGCGTGGCGTGTGGGCAGGATACTCTCATGTGCGTTATAATTCCACTATGGGGCGTTATTTTTTGGTTAAGTTTACATACAATATCCGAGCGTTTTCCTCTTCGAGGAAAAAAATGAATATATCTCAATCGCCTGATATCTCATCATCATTCTTTGATCGCATAGAGCGCCGACTAAACTCTGTGAAGATGTAGTGAGTGCGATAACATTACTAAATGCATTTTTTGTGAATATATTGAAAAATTCTAAAAAAATGTATACCTTTGTGACTCATTTGGTTGAACTCTTTAACCGCTTGTATTTTTTTATCCATTGCGATCCTCTTAAAGGTGTCGTAAAAATTTATTTTTTGTATGAGAATGCTCTACAATTTGTTGTTTATCCTCTTGCTAAGCCTGCTTTCGGAGGGGTGTTCTAAGCCCGAACCGATAGTTGTTCGTACCTTAACCCTTTCTGAAAATGGGGTGGTGTTTGACAGCAATGGCGGTAGCAAGAGAGTTGTTGTTACTCCATTTCCGGAGGATGTGACTTGGGATGTATCAGTTGTTGAGGCTGAGTGGTATCAGCTTAGCGTTGAAGGTAATGCTGTAGTGGTAACAGTTACAGCTAATAGGGATGCTGTGGAGCGCAACTCTACCTTTACCATCTTTTCTGATGTCGAGGGGGTTGATGCTCGTCAGGTCGCTGTTCGTCAGGAGGCGGGAACAGTTCTAAATCTCTCTACCAGCGCTCCAAGTCAATGTATACTTGATTCGGAGGGAGATAGTTACACCTTTACAGTGCTCGCTGATGTTGAGTGGAGCGTGGAATGTGACAGCCGATGGTTGGAGGTGACAGTGAAAGATAATCTGGTAACCCTTACGGCTGCTCAAAATAGTGAGTCGAAGTCTCGTAGCACCATAGTTACTATTTTGGCTCCGTATGCTGAGGCGCAGAGGACCGAAATTTCTGTTACGCAACAGAGCCGAGATGAGAATAGCTACCTAAAACTATTAGGTCAGTGGGAGATAACAGCCACCAAATGGTTCTACTCTCCAAATGGCTCACTTAACGAGTTGGACTATAGTCCAAACCAAGAGAACTACTTCCTGATTTTCAAGATGGAGCAGGGAGAGTATGGCAAAACGATGGTTATGAAAGACTTTCTCTATCCTGGTACCTCTTTAGAGGTTAGATATGATAAGCAGAGTGGCGGCGTTGTAATTCCGTTTGGTTGGTCGGTGCTTTCGTATGATGTATTCCTCTACATAACCCTTATTGGCAGTAGTCAGTTCTCCTTCGCTTCGTTGGAGGTTGATGCTCTGCCTTCTGCCGACTATGCTACTCTGACTTTGGATATGCCTGATGTCGACGGCTTTAATTATGTGGGCTTTGGTCTGTGGACCTATAATGACAATGACGATAAGGTCGCTTTGGGCTATCGTTCACAGCCGACAATGTTTCCTATGGGCAATATAGTATTTCGTAAGTATAGCAACTGATTGATATGAGAAGATTTGCGTTATATATCACAGCGTTGATTGCTGCTCTGTCGTGCGCCGACAGTTCAGAACCTATTATCGAGCCGCCACTATCAGAGGGTCGCGTGACTTTGGAACTATACTCGGATAACCCATTGTTAGCTATGGATGCTGATGGGAAGAGCGGTAATATCTCCTTTAAGAGCCGTGGCGCTGAGGTGGTTATAGATGTTGTTACTAATAGCGATAGTTGGAGTTATAGTGCCGCAAATAGTGATTGGCTTACTGTTGAGAGTGATGACTACTTTTTGACCGTTACAGCGGCTGAGAATGATAGCCAGAACAACCGCTCGGCAACAATTACTGTCACAGCTGGTCAGGGCGAGGCTATGCAGAGCGTAGATATTGCTATTATGCAAAAACCTATCGGTGCTGCCGAAATAGCTTTGGAGTCCAATATTTGCCATTTTGCTGCCCATACCGATTTGGTGGCGCAGATAGCTGTTGATACTCAATATGAGCAATGGGACTTTCAAACGACTTGTAGCTGGTTGCTTGTGGAGTGCGTAGAGGGAGCTTTGCGACTTACGGCAGATGATAATAAGGGTTTTGGCGAGCGTACTGCCGAGATTGTGGTTGTTGCCGGAGAGGATAGCGACCGCCTTGTGGTTAAGCAGGACGGTACTGCCTTTGTGAAGCTGAGTACCCATAATGTGGCTACTGATGACTCCGGAGGTATTAAAAGAGTCGCTGTAGAGTGTAACCCTGAGTTAGAGTGGCGCGTGGAGGGTTCTCAAACGGATTGGTTCTCAGCGCAGCGCGTAGAGGATAGCGTAGAAGTTAGCGTAGATAAAAATAGCGCTGGAAATCAACGCTTTGGCGCCATTACAGTTACTGTGGGCGATGAGAATAATAACGCAACAGCAACGATAAATATACATCAGATAGGTGCCGATACTCAAGCACTTATCTACGAGATAGAGGTCCCTGAGCCAAATTATCTCTATACCGCTGCTCCTGTGCTTACCTCGGCTACGGGAGGAACTATTACTGTTGATTGGGGCGATGGCTCTCCTGAAGAGAGCTTTGAGGCTCGTCGTGGTACCCATACCTATAGTCAACCGGGTCTGTATACCCTTTATATCAAGGGTACAGCCAAATCTTTGGAGTTTGGTGCTGAAAATGCATATACTACAGAATTGAAAAATATCATCTCTTGGGGTCAGTTGGGTTATACCACGGCTGTAGATATGTGCTTGGGCTGCTCGGCGTTGGAGAGCATCCCGAATGATGTGGCAGGCTCTTTCGCATCTGTTAAGTCATTCTTGGGAGCCTTCTCATGCTGTGGGTCGTTAAAACAGATACCTGAGTCGCTCTTCCGCTATGCTACTGCGGCTAAGAATTTTGAGGAGTGCTTTAGCCATTGTGGTTCTATAGAGTCTATCCCTGAGAACCTTTTTGCTGCTTGTCCTGCGGCTGAGGACTTCTCTTATACCTTCTATGGTGCCGGAACAGGAGTTGTGACGACAAACTCTACCTTGACCAATTTTGATGATGTTAAAGCTATGGTGGAGCGAGGAAAGTTGCGCTCTATCCCAGCCTCGCTGTTTGCCAATAATAGCGCTATTAAGCAGTTTGACTATGTTTTTGGCGCTACAGCAATATCAGAGGTGCCGGAGGGATTGTTTGCTTCTGCTACAAATGCGACAACCTTTATGGGCGCCTTTTCAGCGTGCGTAAATCTGACAAGGATACCTGTTTCGTTGCTCGATAATGCCGATGCAGCGTTGGATATCAAGTATATGTTTGCTGGCTGTTGCTCACTTTCGGAGTTGCCTGTGGGTATGTTTACAAATTGCGATACGGTTACCAATATAGAGTATATCTTCTATCGTACAGGTGTCAAAACCCTTAGGAGAGGACTTTTTGCCGGTTTGTCGAAGGTTAAAACTATTGGCGCAGTATTCCAGGCGTGTAAAAACCTCACTACTATTGATGGCGGAGTATTTGACGGTCTGAGTGCCGTTACCTCGTTTAAGTACTGCTTTGCAGATTGCCAGGCGCTTGAGGCTGTGCCGTCAAATCTCTTTGCTGGTCTTACTACAGCCTATGACTTTACCTATACCTTTGAAAATAGTGCTTTGAGAAGTGTTCCGGCAGAATTATTTGCCGATGTTAGAGATTACTCGTCGGCAGACCTTTCCTACACTTTTGCATCATGCAAGAACCTAAAAACAGTGCCTGCAACGCTATTTGAACGCTTTACCAAGATTACCTCTCCAGGTTTTAAGTATACATTCTATGACTCAGCTTTAGAGACTGTTCCTGTAGGGCTATTCTCTAAGAATGTCAATGTGAGTGCCGGTTTTGAGAATACCTTCAATAGCTGTCGCTCGCTGAAGAGCATCGAAGGGGCAATCTTCCCTCAAACCACTACCGTAACCTCTCTCGCCTATACATTTACAAATTGTACTGCTCTTACTTCACTACCGGCAGGTCTGTTTGATAACTTGGGCTCATCAAAGGTTAAGTTCACGGCTACCTTTAAGGGTTGTACCGCTTTGTCACATCTGCCAGAGGCTCTGTTTGGAGCTAATGATGCTGCAACGCAGTTCTCGGAGACCTTCTCAGGTTGTACCTCCCTTGAGAGTGTTCCGGCATCGCTGTTGGGCACAAAGGAAAAACTCACTACCGTTAAGGCTCTTTTTGAAGGATGTAGTGCTTTAACAACTATTCCGGCAGAGCTCTTTGCTTTATCTCCGACAATAAACTCTTTTGAGCGTACCTTTGCAGGATGTACCTCGCTTAAGAGCCTACCTGCAACTCTCTTTGCCGCTATAGGTACTAAGACCACAAGTATTACCTTCGCCAATACATTTAATGGTTGTTCATCCCTGGAAAGTCTGCCTGCGGAGTTGTTTGATACAGTCAGCCGTATAAATTATATAAATGGATGCTTTGAAAACTGCACCTCACTAACAGGAGAGAGTCCATATACTATGGTTGGCGAGCAGAAAATACACCTTTATGAGCGTACACGAGGCGATGTGTTTATTATTGTTCCGACATCCTCCTCGTCGCATAAGGGGTGCTTTGCAGGTTGTAAAAATTTGTCTGACTATTCTCTAATACCAACAGATTGGAGATAAATAACGGAAAGATATGAAAAAACTGATATATACCCTGACTTCTGTTGCACTTTTTGTTGCCGGATGTTCCACCGACCCGGCTGAAGTGATACAAGCCGAGCCTCAATTTGCCTCAGTATCGCTCTCCTCAGCCTCGGTTGTCGTGGAGCATGAGGCGTGTGTAAAGACTATTTTTGCAGCCTCTAATCGTGCCGAGCTTAG
>JAZNTY010000047.1:0-10897 GCA_045592005.1 Alistipes sp.
CAAAGACGATAAGCTGGAAGCGACGAGGTACTGCACCCTTGCGCTTTACCAACGAAAAGTCGTGACGGATAACACCATTTACTGACGATTTTATCGGGTGGAAGAAGTCAGGCACCTGATTTTTCTTTACCGTAATCTCCGCCATCTGCGGAAATGAGAGAAATACATTGCGAGCTCTCTTGTTACGGGTCATCTGATAGATACCATCCTTGCCTGTCTTGGTACAACTAAAGCCGTCGCTAACAACCACACCCTCAGCCGGCGAACCATCATCCCAAAGCACATAGCCCACAAGGTCCTTGCCCTCAGCAACAACAATAGCCCCTGGTTTTGGCTTTTGACTGCCACCACCACCTGTGCCATTGTCATCGCCGCCCTTTGTGCAGCCCCCAAAGATAAGGGCTGCAACAGCGAGCATCGAAATTAATATTCTACTAATTTTCATAGCATTAAAATAGCAAATTATTCACTAACTGCAAAAGAACAGTCGGTCGCAGTTACACCCTTACCTGCATCGCCACCATAGATATAGTCTTGATAGTTCTCGGCAGTAATTGCAGCTGCCTTGGCTGCGCCGAAGTCCTCATCAGCCTCAACATAAGCACCTACTGCACCACCAACCTTACAGTTCTTGATAGTAACGGCGGCGTTATAAGCACCCCAGCCAACAATAGAGCCTTGTGCATTGACATACTCTGTCTTACCATAAGAAGCATCGTAATCATTACCCAGAATAATACCATAGTTCTCGCAGCCATCAACAGTACCATAATTAAGCAGACCTACAACTCCAGCTTGACCTACAATACCCTTATTAAGATTAGCCTTATCAAAGCCCTTACCTTGATAAACAATGGTACCGTAGTTTTTGCAATTTGAACATGCAATACCTGCAATATTTAGACGAGATACAATACCTGCGGTTCCACTAAAGTAATCTTTGTGCGCTTCAGTTGTGCATATAGTACCATAGTTTACACAGTTCTTAACATTGCACTGCGCCTGAGAGATAATACCTGCCGGATTTGCTTTAGACCATGAAGACATAGTAACATTACCACGGTTAATACAGCCATCAATAGTACACTCTTTATAATCATTAACAGCTTTGGCGGCGTCTCCTTCACCATTTTTACCAACAATACCTGCCACATAACACCAAACACTATTGTCTACATCGTTAAATGTTATTGCGCCTGTATTTTCACACTTGTAGACCAATGCTCCACCAATAGTTGAGGTTTCATCAGGGTGCATATAGCCAACTATTCCTGCTAAACTTACATTGTTTGTTCCCGTTGTTCCTTGAGCAGTCAAATTTCCACCATTTGAACACTCCTCAAATTTAGCATCTCTTAAAGTACTGATACCCGCTATACCTCCAATGCAAATCTCGGTTGAGGTAGTTTCGGAGATTGAGATTGTAAATGAGGCAGAGTTACTAACCTTATATATTTTCCAATAATTTGTATTTGATGAATTGCCATCAACTGATCCAAAGCAACCACCAATTTGGTAAAGAGCTTTAGCTGCTATAGTTACTTTATCTGAAATTTGCAATTTTCCTGAATTGCTACAGTTAGATACATCAACAGCACGATACAAACATCCGACAAGACCACCAACATGAATCTTATTAGAATTACGCACATCAAGAGCCACAATACCTTTATTAGTACAGTTTGTCATATTTGCATCTGAAGCACCACCTGCAATTCCTCCTACTTTATTGTATTTATTACCACTATTTGACAGGTTAGATACGCTACCCTCATTATGGCAATTATTTAATACAACATTTTTCTCAGTCTGACCAACGATACCACCAACTGCAATGTTTGCATACGCTGCTACTGCCGGATAGGTAACAGAACCACAGTTGGTACAATTCTCAAACAGGATATTGCCAGCTTTCTTATCAGCAGCACCACAGATACCACCCATATAAGTACCACCTGTGATAGTTGCATAGGTTTTAATATTCTTAAGTGTTGCGCTTGTAAGAATTTGACCTACAACAGCACCGGCATAAGAAGTAGATGTACCTGTAATAGTAAACGAGCAGCCCTTGCCGAATACGAGGTTTTGGATGGTAGCGCCGCTGAGGTTCTTGAACATAGCTGCGTGGGTAGCATTCTCAACAACAAGGTTGTCGATAGTGTGGTTGTTACCCTCAAGTGTACCGGTAAAGTCAGAGATTGGCGTCCAAGCAACACCTTTCATATCGATATTTGCAAGGATATTAACAACGCCAGATGCATCCTCAAACTGAGTAGGGTTTGAAGCGAAAGCGACGAGGTCGTCAGCGGTACGGATACCTACAGCCTCAGCAGCGGCATTTGGAAGAGTTCCGAGGTTAAGTATATTGCCATTCTCAAGAGTGACAGTATTATAGGTATTACGCACCTCAACATCGTCAACCTTTGCTGTAAGTCCCTCGAAAGTACCTGCCTCAACAGCCACATAGTACAGTTTCTCTGGCTCCATAGCGCCCTGAAGGGTATAGCCAAGCACCTCTACTTTGTTTGCAGGGGCAGCCAAAGCGAACTTGAGCAGTGCGTGGCGGTGCTCAAAGAGGAGATTATTAGGGGTTGTACCTGTAGCCTGAGCCAAAGCTGCCTGAGGGTCGAAAGAGCCTGCAACAGCGGTCTGAGACTTTGCGATAGTGGTCACGCCCGCAGGGTAAGAGGCTGTATAGCTCTCAGCAGCGGCAAGCGGAGTGGTAGAGGTAAAGGTAGCGGTTGCCTCGCCAGCGCCTGCGCTAAGGGTAAAGGTTACGCCATTAACCTCAATCTTATCCTCTGCGCTCCAAAGGGTCTTCACGCCCTCAGAGAGTGTGGTACGGCTATCTACAAAAGATGCAGTAACGGTAGTTGTGGAGAGGTTAAGCTCCTCAACAGGAGCGGTATTACAAGATGTTACGCCAAACAGAGCGAGTGTCGCAACTAAAAATCTGCTAATATTTTTCATAGTTTCATCATTTTTTTAATTGTTAGACACTTTTACCAATTCAGGTCATCCTCGGTATAGTCCTTATAACCTGCTCCGGTAGGGTCACTGACAGCGAAACCTCGCTCTACTGCACAAATCATATCCTCGATGATTGGTGCTGTGTAATAATTCTTCTTCATTTTTGTATAGTTTTGTTATTGTTGACCAAAGGTACATCCTGAAGCAGTTACGCCCTTACCGGCATCGCCTCCGTAGATAAAGTTTTGGTAGTTATCGGCTGTAATGGCTGTAGCTTTGCTTACACCCATATCGCCGTCGGTATCAACACACTCGCCGATAGCTCCGCCAACGGTACAATTTGTGATAGTAACAGCTGCGGTATTGCCACCCCAACCTGTGATTGAGCCCTTAGCGTTAATATAGCTTGCTTTACCAAGAGAAGCGTCGTACTCATTACCAAGCACGGTGCCATAGTTAGCACAATTTTCAACGAAACCGAGGTACTGAATACCGATAACGCCGCCCTGACCTACGATACCCTTATTGGCATTAGCCTTTGTAAAGCCCTTACCATTATATATAATAGTACCGTGGTTAGTACAATCGCTAACCGTCTTTGCGTCGTTCATACGGGCAACGATGCCACCCAAAGCGCTATAGTAGTCCACATGGCTATCGGTAGCATAGATAGTACCGTAGTTAGTACAGCCTTTAACATCACACTTACTCTCTGAAACAATACCACCGGCATTAGCGCGTGTAGTCTGGTTTATAGTCACATTTCCGCGGTTGGTACAGTTCTGGATTAGGATATCATTGTGTGTTGTACGACCACAGATACCTGCAATATGTTGCCAAGCGCTATTGCTACGGGTTTCAGTAAATGATACAGCGCCTGTATTGGTACAGTTCTGCAATATTGACCTGTTGTTATATACAGCATCTGACTTCTTAGCTGCGGTACCTACAATACCACCAGCGCCAGAGTTTGAAATGGTTGTAGTAAGCTCTATTGCACCACTATTTGAGCAATTGTTGATATCAACATCAGACAAATAGAGCAAACCGATAATACCGCCCAAAAGCACATCGTTTACAGTCACACAAGCAGACTTAATATAAGCTGAGTTGCTACAACCGCTATAGTTATGCATAGGCGCGCCATTAGCAGTTCTACCATTACCCTCAAGCGAACCGAAGCAACCCGCCATATATACGCGAGCGCCCTCAGAACTATCGGTAAGGGTCATAGAACCGGTATTGACACACTCCTCAGCATTACCACGGAAGGCACGACCAACGATACCACCGTAGTAGATATTATTCATAGCGCGGCAATCAATCTTAAGCGGACCCTCGTTAGTACATTTAGTCATATTGGCATCCGAAGCGCCACCGACAATACCACCAAGCTGAAGGAACTTATCTCCTCCGAGGCTCAGCACGCTCAGAGCACCGGTATTTTTACAATTCTCGTAACTAACTTTCTCCTCGTTATAGCCGCAGATACCGCCAACCTTAACATCGGCAAGAGCCTGCACCTGAGGGAAGGTAATAGTACCGCTATTTGAACAGTTGCTGAACAGCACATCGCCGGTCTTCTCGATAGCAGTACCTGCGATACCACCCATTTGAGTTGCTCCTGACACTGTCGCTGCGGTGTGGATATTCTCCAAAGTGCAGCTACCCTTAATCTCTGCAACGAGAGTACCGGCAGTTGAAGCGCCTGAAAGGTATGAAGAGCTAATAGAACAGCTTGACGCAAAGTTAAGGTTGCGAACAGTAGCATTTACCAGAGTTGCGAACAGTCCTGAATTTGCCTCGTATGAGCTGATAGTAAGGTTGCTGATAGTAAAGCCATTACCCTCCAAAATACCGCTGAAGGTAGTAATAGGCTTCATCTCAACACCTGTAAAGTCGAGGTCTGCCTTGATTTGGATAACGCCATTTTCATCTGCCCAATCTAAACCTAAAGCCTCGCCGGTCTCTAAATACTCCTGCTCAAGACCCTCAACAAGGGCTACAAAATCGGATGGATTGAAGATACCGCCAAAGCGACCCTTAGTCTTTGCTGTAAAGGATGGGCTGAAAGCCGAGTCGTACTCCTCACCTGAGCGAGAGAGGGTTTTAACCTTCACATCATAAGATGTATCAGCGACAAGACCACGAATAACAACAGAGGTCTCGGTAGTAGACTCGCTAATAACGCTCTGGTCTACAGAAGAGGTGCAATTTACCACATAGCCGATAGCGTTCTCAACAGCATCCCACTCAACCAAAAGCGAAGTAGAGGTTGTCTGCTCCTCTACAACGGTAATATTTTGAGGTGGGGTAACAACATAGACGATTAAAGTCTCTTGCTCCACGCCGTCGGTATAGTCCGAGTGGTACTGCTCGCCATGTGACGAGAGGGCGCGTAAGCGAACAACATAGAGGGTAGAGTGCTCAAGACCTGTAACTTTACAGTTGTTGGCATAGACACTCTTGGTAGTAAAGTTCTCCTCATCAGCGCGCTTATACTCCAGCTCATAAGCTGCAACATCGTCGCTCTCTAAGCCCTGCCAACTGACAGAGAATGAGGTAGAGGTAACAGTAGATTGGTCAATAGCCAACTCTGTTGGTGGGAGTAGTTTCTCCGGAACCTGCTTATCAAGCTCAGGAACAGCATTTTGAGTACAAGATGCAAACATCGCTGACAAGCAGAGAATGGTTAGTAAAAACTTTTTCATAATAATTAGATTATCTGTGTTTTTCAAAAAAAGACATTCTCAGATACCAATAAGACGAAATATTGCACAATTTGTCCCCTCTTTTATAAAATAAAAAAGTCTACAACCGAAAGAGTAATTTTACCTTTCGATTGTAGGCATCAAAGAGTAGTTCAAATGGACTACTTTTCCCTAAAAATATTAAACCTCTTCAGTCGCGGATTTCGGCGGGCAAGCAGCAACATCTCCACCACCAACAGCACCACCGCTAAAGCCAATATCCACTGAAACTGCTCATTATACTCCTCAAATTGCAGCGAGGTAAGTTCGCCCTGCTCGATTTTTTCAATTTGCTCGGCAATCTGCTCCAATCCAAAAGAGGCATTTGTCGCTCGGATATATCCGCCACCTGTTGTAGTCGCTATCTGTTGCAGCAACTCTTCATTAAGGCGGCTGACAACCATCTCATCCTTCTCATCCTTCAAAAATTCGCCATCTACCTTTACCGGAGCGCCCTCAGGAGTACCGATACCCACAGCATAGACACGGATACCCTTCTGTTGGAGGCGCTGAGCAGTCTCTAAAGCGCCATTGTCGTGCGTTTCGCCATCGGTAATAAGCACCACAACACGACCGGCATCGCTACTCTGCGAGAAGGAGAGCTCGGCAAGCGAGAGCGCCTGACCTATCTGCGTACCCTGCACCGAAACAAGCGACGGAGTGATGCGCTTAACGAAGTTGCGCGCCATACGGTAGTCGGTAGTAATAGGGAGCTGCACCTTAGCCTCGCCTGCAAAGACTATAAGACCCACGCGGTTCTGTTTGAGGGTCGAAAAGAGCTTGTCTATAGCATATCGAGTACGGTCAAGACGGTTCGGAGCCAAATCTTCGGCAAGCATAGAGTTGGAGATATCGACAACCAACATCATCTCTACGCCGCGACTCTTCTGCTCACGCAACTTAGAACCAAATTGTGGACGAGCAGCAGCAAAGACCACAGCCACAAAAGCCAGAACGAAGAGCAGCGTTTTGAACTTTACTCTCCACATCGACACATCGCCCATAAGCTGCTCAAGCAGCTCAGGATTACCAAAACGGGCGATATTGCGCTTGCGGAGAAGCCCCACAACAATAAGCACGGCAACCATAGCTGGTACCGCTAACAACAACCAAAGTATATGCGGATTGGCAAACTGAAACATTACGGTATGCGTTTTAGGACTATTCTGTTAATGATAAACTCGGCTATAAGCGCCGCCAAAGCCCAGAGGACAAAGACCAAATACTCCTCATAAAGGGTGGTGCGGTTCTCAACCTCAACGATGCTCTTCTCTAAGGTGTTAATCTTGTCGTAGACAGCTTTGAGAGTCTGCTCGTTAGTGGCGCGGAAGTACTCACCTCCGGTAAGGTCGGCTATCTGTCGTAACATATCCTCATCAATCTCCACCTTCATATTGACCACATCGACCTCTCTGCCTCGCTCGTCAAAGACCGGATATGGAGCCATCCCCTGTTTACCAATACCGATAGTGTAGAGTTTGATACCCAAATCTTTAGCTATCTGTGCCGCTGTGAGGGGCGAAATCTCGCCGCGATTGTTTACACCGTCAGTAAGCAGTATGACCACCTTACTTTTGGCATCGCTCTCACGAAGGCGATTTATCGAGGTGGCAAGACCGTTACCTATAGCTGTGCCATCGTCAATAATACCACTCGTTATACGAGCAAGCATAGAGAGCAACGAGCTGGTGTCGGTAGTGAGTGGCGATTGTGTATAGGACTCGCCGGCAAAGACCACAATACCAATACGGTCGCCCTGTCGGTCTGCGATAAAGTCGGCAGCAACGCTCTTGGCAACGCTCAAACGGTCCGGCGCAAAGTCGCGCGCAAGCATCGAGGTAGAGACATCGACTGCCAAAACTATATCTATACCCTCGGAGGTGGTGTTGGTATAGTGTTCAGCACTCTGTGGGCGCGCCATAGCCACAACAAGGAGACTCAGAGCCACCATACGAAGTACAAATGGGGCGTGACGGAGAAAGTATCGCCAACTCTTTGGTGCCTGAAGTAACGGAGAGACTGTAGAGACGGTTATCGAAGCTCCGCCCTGCCTACTGCGATAGATATAGTAGGCTATCAACGGCACTGCAAGCAGTAAAAGCCACAATATTTTCGGTTGTGCAAATTCCATATTTATCTCTTATTTTCAACCACAACTACCAATTTTTACCCCCGTGAATAATTACCCCCTGCTTCTCCTTCAACTTCTCCTGCGTCTTATCCTCTTGAGCTTGGATAGCTTCGAGCATAGCCTGCTGCTCCTGGTCGGATATTTGTGGCTGAGGCTGTTGTGAGTCCTGCTTATCCTGGTCGCCTTTATCCTGCTGGGAGTCTTGTGGCTGAGGTTGAGAGTTTTCGTCGTTTTGGTTATTTTCGTTATTGTTATCCTGTTGTTGCTGGTCTTGCTGTTGCTGCTGTTGCTGCTGTTTGAGAAGCTCCTTAGTCAAGGCATAGTTATACTTAGCCTGCTTATCGTCAGGATTTAGGCGCATAGCGTTACGGTAGCAATCTAACGCCTCCTGTAGTTTCTGTTGCGCAAAGAGCGTATTACCGAGGTTATAGACCACATCGGCGCGCTCAATATCTGTACGGGTAGAGTCCTGAGAGAGTTTGCGAAAGGTATTTTCAGCTTTGCCGAGCATCTGGTTATTTACCGTCGTAGTATCCTGAAAAGCCATACGGTACTGCACATCGCCGGTATTGAACTTAGCCTCGAAGTTATTGGGAGCATACTGCAAAGCGCGAGAGTAGCTATCAATACTCTTATCGTAATCTCCGCGCTCATATTGGCGGTTACCCCTACGCACAATACGACGCTCAGGCATCTGTTGTGCAGCAGCCTCGCTACATAAAGCAAGGGACAGAAGGGCAAAGGTTAATATCAGTAGTGGATGTTTCATCTCTATTCCTCCTCATTTTCAAGCTGTTCCACAGGTTTTGTCTCCTCCACAAAGTAGTAGGCGCGGCTATAGGCGCTCTCATTTTCAGCGGCATCAAAGAGTGCTTTGGCAAACTTAACAAGGTCCGCATCGCGCAACACTGCCACAAGGTCCATAGCGCTCTTTTGCGGGATATCTATCTGCTTGATAGACTCGACAATCTCATCGGTGGTCATCTCCATAGCGCCGATATCAAATCTACCGTCGAGATATGTTCTCAAGATATTACTCAGAGCAGAATAGTACTCCTTATGGCGGTTATTCTGCCACAGTTTCTGATTTTGTAGCTGTTCCAAAGCCGCTATAGCAACAATATGCGGAGGCAGTGGCGGCTCTGGCTTAAAGAGGTCAGAGAGGCTCTTTCCGCGCTTAGCAAGGTGGCGAGCAAGCAGCCATACAGCCAAAATAGCAAGCGCCACAAGCAGCAGCGAGAGGGAGAGATAACCCGAAATCTCGCCAAAGCGGAACTTGAGGGTCTTGACAGGCTTAATATCGCACAAACGAGCGGTAGAGTCTATCTTAAAGGTTGAGACCACAATACGCAATGAGTCTGTGGAGCAATAGAGGGTGTCGAGGATATTTTTATCGGCATAGAGCACACTCGGACGACCCAAATTATAGTTACCCTCATCAAAGGCTGTAAGGGTATAGCGTTTACGCAACACAAGCCTACGACCACGGCGCTCAAGAGTATCTACAGGGTGGTCCTCAATACACTCCACAACACCAAACTGCGGGGTCTTAGCCTTCTCGCCCTCCTCAGGGTCCACTTCCGGAGCCGAAAAAGAGGGGAAATAGAGCGCCTGCACCTGGTCCTTCTCCACATCTATAGTAAGAGTAAAGCGGTCGCCTATAAGGATACTATCCGGCTTGATAGTGGCTACAACCTTAGGCGCAACGCTCTGAGCTACAACAGGTACAGAGCAGAGTGCAGCGGCGCAAAGAGCTATATATAGCAATAGTTTTCTCATCTCTGCTTAAAGAGTTTTATCAGTTCAGCAACATAGTCGCTATCGGTATCGACATCTGCACGGTCTATACGACTATGGAGCAGCAGGTTATCAACCTTCTCACGGCGCTGGGCAACGCTTTGTGCAAAGTACTCCCTGACGGCGGCGCTGGAGCTATCGACCCACACCTTTTTTCCACTCTCAGCATCGCGCAGCTCCACAATACCCACATCGGGAAGGTTGCGGTCGCGAGGGTCTGACACACGCACGGCAACAAGGTCGTGGCGCGAAGTGGCTATCTTCAGGGCATCTTCCAATGGAGAGATATCGCTCTTAGGTACAATAAAGTCCGAGAGCATAAAGGCAGTGCAGCGCTTTTTATTGACATTGGTCAAGTAACGCACAGCCTCCGACAGAGCTGTACCCGACGAGGATGGGGTAAACTCCAACAGTGAACGGATAATCATCAGAATATGGCTACGACCCTTTTTTGGCGGAATAAACTTCTCAACCTTGTCGGAGAAGAAGATGCAACCAACCTTATCGCCCGTTTGGGCAGCTGAGAAGGCAAGGACGGCGGCTATTTCGGTAATAACATCGCGCTTACTCTGCACCGTAGAGCCGAAGATGCCTGAGCCACTGACATCGACTAACAACATCATCGTCAGTTCGCGCTCCTCCTCATAGATTTTGATATGCGGCATACCGGAGCGGGCGGTAACATTCCAATCTATATCGCGAACATCATCCCCAACGCGGTACTCGCGCACCTCCGCAAAGGACATACCACGACCCTTGAATGCCGTATGATATTTGCCTGCAAATATCTCATTCGACAATCCTCTGGTCTTTATCTCAATCTTACGGACCCGCTTAAGTATATCGCTTTGACTACGACCCATTACGGAACTATAACATTGTTGAGTATCTCGGTAATAATCTCCTCCGAGGTAATATTCTCAGCCTCAGCCTCATAGGTAAGACCTATACGGTGACGCAAAACATCGTGACATACAGCGCGCACATCCTCAGGAATAACATATCCACGACGGCGTATAAAGGCATAAGCTCGTGCAGCCTTAGCCAACGAGATGCTTGCTCGTGGAGAACCGCCATAGGCGATAAGCGAAGTCAGTTTATCGAGGTTATACTCCTTAGGCTCGCGAGTAGCGAAGATGATATCGACAATATACTTCTCAATCTTCTCGTCCATATAGACATCCGACACCACCTTGCGTGCGCGGGCAATATCCTCGGGGGTGACAACCTTGTAAGTCGGATCGTAGCC
>JAZNTY010000048.1:0-5588 GCA_045592005.1 Alistipes sp.
TATAAGCCTTCCAGAGTTTCTCCTTAATATCACGCTGTGATGAGTAGGTCATAAATGGACCATAGCTTGGCGCCTTGAGGGTTACTGTCCAGCCCTTTTCGCCACGAGCCTTAGCATCCATAGCAAGACCCTCCTTAACGAATGTAGGCACCACTTCAACCAACTTGGCGTCGGTAATATTATAGCTGAAAGCGTTAGTTGCAGCTAAAGAGTTTTGACCAAACTTTAGGGTAAGGCTCGATAGCTCGCTTGTATATTGACGATAGAGCTCCTTATCTTGCTCAGAGAGGTTGGCACCACTGCGAACAAAGTCCTTGTAGGTATCTTCCAACAACTTCTTATCCTCCTTAGAGAGGAAGAGTCCCGGATGCTCGTATACATACTTTACACGCTCAAAGAGAGCCGGATTGAGCGAAACATCGTTACTCAGTTCTGTGAGTAACGGCTGAATTTCGATAGCTATAGCCTGCAATTCGTCAGAGGTATCAGCCTCGTTGATGTTAAAAAATACACCGCCAATACGATCCAACAGCGCACCCTGGTTCTCCAGAGCAAGGATAGTATTTGCAAATGTTGGCTTTGCAGGGTTATTCACAATAGCATCCACCTCGGCACGCGAAACAGCTATAGCGGTTATAAAAGCCGGCTTATAGTGCTCCAACTTGATTTGGTCAAACGGAGGTGTTTGATGTGGGGTATTCCACTCCGCAAGCAGAGGGTTTGTGGTGTCAATTTCAGGCAGCACAACGGTTGGCATACTCTCGCCACCGCAACCTGCCAAAAGCAGTGATAGTGACATAAATGTAAATAGTGTTTTTTTCATAACTGTTATAGTTTATTGTTAGATTTCTTCATTTTCAGCATCTCGGCTACAGGCTGTCGCTCTATTACGGCAGTGCTGTCAACCTCCACCTCAGGCTCTTTCCACAGACCACGCCCCTTGAGCATCGCAGTCTTGTCAGGCGCTGCGCCACGGAAGGCTTTGTAAAGACTCATACCATCCTTTGAACCACCTTTAGAGAGTATCTCCTCTCTAAAAGCAGCGGCTGTTCTGCGGTCAAAGAGGTCTCCTGTTTGGCGGAAGGCTTCAAAGGCATCTTTATCTAACACCTCAGCCCAGATGTAGAAGTAGTAGCCGGCAGAGTAGCCTCCGGCAAAGATATGTGCAAAGTAGGTGTAGTGATAGCGAGGCTCTATTTGTGTCAGCATACCCCTCTTCTCATATAGAGCATTGTACTCAAAACCGTCAATATCTATCGGTTTGTAGTCGGTTGTGGAGTGTATATCCATATCGCTTAGAGCCGATGCTATAAGTTCTGTGGTGTTAAAACCTTGATTAAAGAGCGCGCTGTTCTGTATACGCGAGATAAATTGGTCGCGTATAACCTCGCCGGAACGGTAGTGTGTGGCGTAGCTGCGTAGCATCTCAGGGGTTAATGCCCAATTCTCCATAATCTGAGAAGGAAGCTCTACAAAGTCACCCTCTACACCGATAAGACCACTATATTTAACATCGGTGAAGAGGAAGTGGAGCGCGTGACCAAACTCGTGGAATAGCGTTGTAACCTCGTCCAAAGTCAGTAGCGATGGAGTATTCTCAGAAGGCGATGTGAAGTTGCAAACAATGCCTACAATAGGGGCTGTGCGAGAGCCATCTGCCTCATAGCGCTGCTCACGGAAGTATCCACACCATGCTCCTTGTCCCTTGCCAGCACGAGGGTGAAAGTCGAAGTAGAGGATGCCTAAATGGGAGTTATCCTTGTCCAAAACCTCAAAAGCTGAGATGTCGTTGTGATACTTAGGAACACTGACAGGGCGGAAAGTTATGCCAAAAAGTCTGTTGGCTAAGTTGAAGATGCCCTGGCGAGTGTTGTCAAGAGAGAAGTAACTACGCAGAACCTCTTCGTTGAGTGAATACTTCTCATTGCGTACCTTCTCGGCATAGTACCACCAATCCCACGGCTCAAACTTATACCCCTCCTCTGTAAAGTCTATGTTGAATAACCTCTCCATCTCTGCCAACTCCTCGCGGGCTTTGTCTAAGGCAGGCTCCCAAATTTGGTCAAGCAGTTCATACACCTGCTTAGGGTCGGATGCCATCTGGTCGCTTACTACATAGTGGGCGTATGATTTGTAACCCAACAGATTAGCCTTTTCAGTACGCAGACGAACCATATCGTTGATGATAGCCTTGTTGTCGTACTCGTCATTGTTATTTCCTCGGTTGAGGTAGGCGCGATACAACTCCTCTCTGGCTGTGCGGTCCGGAGAGAGTGTTAAGAATGGTATCAGGCTCGGCTTGTGGAGTGTAAAGGCATACTTGTCTGGCTCGCCTAACTCCTTAGCCTTAGCTCTTGCGGCATCCCTGACAGATGTGGGTAAATCGGCAACTTGTAAGCCTGTTTGGTACATAACAAAGTTGTTGTTTTCAGCAAGGATGTTGCTGCTAAAGCGGACAGAGAGGGCTGATAGCTCCTCGTTTATCTGCTTTAGGCGCTCCTTATCTTGAGCGTTGAGTAGAGCACCGCTACGCACAAAGTCGTCATAAATCTTCTCTGTCAGACGAATTTGGTCGGCATCTAAGTCACAACTTTGGCGGGTGTCGTATACAGCCTTTACACGCTCAAACAGCTTGTCGTTCATTAGTATAGCATCGCTGTGAGCTGAGAGCTGTGGCATAATCTCGCCCTCTAATTGCTGAAGTTCGTCGTTGGTCTCGGCGGCGCAAATCATGCCGAACACATTGCTTACATCTGAGAGTATTCTGCCACTGCGGTCCATAGCAGCAATGGTGTTATCAAAGGTAGGCTTATCGCTCTGCGATACAATAGCCTCTATCTCCTCATTGTGGAGCGACATAGCACGCTCAAAGGCGGGCTTGTAGTGGTAAGACTTAATCTGCTCGAACGGTGGAATACCATATGGAGTGGTCCACTGCTCAAAAAAAGGATTTGGCAACTTCGCCTCCTTGTTGTTGCATCCAATCATAGTAATTGCCATTAATATAACTGCTAAACGCTTCATATCAGTAAAAATTATTATCTTTGTCACAAAAGTAATCATTTTTTTTAGGGTATGCAACTATTTTACGCTCCTGATATAACTCAGCTTGAATATGCTCTTCCGGAAGAGGAGGCTCGCCACGCCGTCAAGGTCCTTAGACTTGGTGTTGGAGATAGACTCCATATTACGGACGGAAGGGGCAACCTCTACCATTGTCGTGTAAGTAGTGTGGGTAACCATCACTGCACCGTTGCTGTTGAACAGACGGATGCCGAGTTTGAAAAGCGCCCTTATCGCCTTACTATGGCTGTGGCGCCAACAAAAAATATTGACCGTTTTGAGTGGTTCTTAGAGAAGGCTACCGAGATAGGTGTCGATGTTGTTATAGCTTTAGAGAGCGACCACTCTGAGCGCCGCGTAGTGAAGCCTGAGCGAGAAATGAAGGTCATAACATCAGCAGTAAAACAGTCACTCAAGGCTTATCATCCGGCTTTTGAGGATATGACTGCATTTAAGAGTGTCGTTACACGCCCATTTGAGGGTCGTAAATTTATAGCCCACTGCGGCGAGGCTGTTGTGGGTAAAAAATACCTTGCCTCTACACTTTCGGCGGCGCAGGATGCGTTGATACTTATAGGACCAGAGGGTGACTTTTCGCCTGAGGAGGTGGCTCTTGCCGTTGAGAATGGCTTTGAGGAGATTACATTGGGCAATCAACGCTTGAGAACAGAGACCGCTGCGGTGGTGGCGGTAACTATGGTGGCAGTAGTAAATAGTTTGTAGCGATGTTGTGGCGGCTGTTTATATCCTTTCTAAAAATCGGAGCCTTTACCTTCGGTGGTGGCTATGCTATGGTGCCACTTATTGAGCGTGAGGTTATTGATAGCCGTGGTTGGGTGGCGCGTGAGGAGTTTTTGGACCTACTCACTATTGCCCAATCAGCACCCGGACCCATTGCGTTGAATACGGCGGTGTTTGTAGGCTACCGTATTGCAGGACTGTGGGGTGCTTTGACAGCTCTGTCAGGTATCGTGCTGCCAGCTTTTACTATAATTCTGTTGGTGGCAATATTCTTTGCTGATATACGCCAAAATAGTTATGTGGATGCCGCTTTTAAGGCTATGCGTCCGGCGGTGGTGGCTCTTATTGTGGCTCCTATTATGGGACTTGCTAAAAGTATAAACCCGTGGTTGCTTATCGTCTCAGTAGCTACGGCTGTAGCAATATGGTGGTTTGGCTTCTCGCCTGTGTATGTGCTCTTAGCCGGTGCTGTAGTGGGACTTTTGTGGGGAGTCTGGTTAGCAAGAAAGGAGGGTAACAAATGATATACTTACAACTGTTTATCTCCTACCTCAAGATAGGTTTCTTTGGCTTTGGTGGTGGCTATGCAATGCTCTCGCTTATCCAAAATGAGATTGTCGAGCAGCAGGGGTGGATAACCGCTTCGCAGTTCGCCGATATTGTCGCCATTTCGCAGATGACCCCAGGACCCATAGCTATTAACTCGGCAACATATATCGGTTATACCGTCGCCGGCTTTTGGGGCTCTGTTGTGGCTACTGTAGCTGTCTGCCTGCCGGCTCTTACCGTTATGTTACTGCTGACAAAATTCTTTATTAAACTTAAGAATAACCACTATGTAAACTCCTTGCTTGTCGGAATGCGTCCGGTAGTTATCGGAATGATTGCCGCAGCCGCTCTGTTGCTTATCTTTCCAAAACAGAGTTCCGATGCTAGCTTTATCGACGGCTGGAGCTGGATATTTTTTTGTCTAACTCTCTATGCAAGCTACAAAAAAGTAAACCCGATATTACTTATTGTACTATCGGGCATCGCAGGGGTGGTGATTTACGCTCTTTAGATTACTACTGTGCCTAAAAGGGCGAGAATAAATAGTGCTAAAGTTGCCAGGGCACCTAAAAGTATCAAGTAGGCGATGCATCCCCAACGGCGTTCGCCTGCTGGCAGAGGGTCTGATATTAATGTGCAGAGCAGACCTCCAAATGGGGTCAAAATTAGCGAAAGGATAAATGCCCAGCCGAAACCTATACGGCGAGAGGCTCCAAAGATGCCGACCAGAATAGCAAAGAGCGTACCGCTCAAGAGTCCGAAAATAATCAGTGATGCAATCATATATTCTATCTCTTAAATCTGTAATAAGTGCCTAAAGGGAGTTCTTTGCCCGCCTTATCCTCAAAATAGAGTTCTCCGCACTGCTCAATTTTTGGAA
The DNA here is from genome assembly GCA_045592005.1 of Alistipes sp. Classification (GTDB taxonomy): domain Bacteria; phylum Bacteroidota; class Bacteroidia; order Bacteroidales; family Rikenellaceae; genus Alistipes. The sequence goes on from JAZNTY010000048.1 coordinate 5,234, forward strand.
CCCCAAAACATTGGCGTACAGCTGTGCGGGCGAGGGTTGATGATAGACCCATAGAGTAGAGGTTGAGGACTAAAAAGGCGTTTTGCCCCTCCAACAGCTCTGCACAGCACTCTAACATCTGAGTTATATTCTGCTCCAGGACCCACTTTTCGCCATTTGCGCCACGACCATATGCCGGAGGGTCAAGAATAATGCCGTTGTAACGATTGCCTCGGCGACACTCGCGCTGCACAAACTTTAGGGCATCTTCTACAATCCAGCGTACAGAGTCCAAGCCGCTTGACTCCATATTTTCGCGAGCCCAGCTAACAACCTGCTTTACAGAGTCGATATGTGTAACATCGGCGCCGGCGGC
>JAZNTY010000049.1:0-2883 GCA_045592005.1 Alistipes sp.
ACCGCTTGGCCTCCGACTTTAATAGACTCGGCATTGGCGAGGGTTGCTATTTGTGTTTCTACCAGACTCTCCTCATCCTCCTTTAGAGCGGCGGTTTTAAGTTCATCAACCTGGTGGCGTAACCACTCCTCCTCCCTGCGGGCAGAGGCTATAGTCTGTTGAGCCTCTTTTAGTGCTGCTTTAGCGCGATTGAGGCTGGTGTAGGCTGCGTTATACTGCTCGCGTAGCTCTGTGCAGTGGGATATGGTATCTAAAGCTTCTAAACGAAATTGCTCAGAGGCCAAAATAAGGTTGCGATGTTGAGAGTGAATATCTATAAGGTACTCGCCCAAACTCTTGAGTGTTGTCAACTGCACGGGGATGTCGCCGACGAAGGCGCGACTCTTACCGGCGGGGGTAATAATGCGACGGATAGTTATCTGCGGCTCATAGTCCAAGTCTAATTGCTCAAAAAGTGGCTCAAGATGCAGTTGAGAGATATCAAATAGAGCCTCTACGACACAATTTATTGTAGTATCCTTTAGAACTTGACCCTCATTACGAGCGCCTAAAAGTAGAGAGAGTGCTCCCAGCAGAATACTCTTACCGGCACCGGTCTGACCGGTAACGATGTTGAGCTGTGGGTCAAACTCCACCTCTAAGTGGTCAATGAGGGCGTAGTTGTCAACGCTTAGACGACAGAGCATAGTGTTGTTCTATTTTATCTACAATCTTTGCCGCAACATCCGCCTTACTCATAAGGGGCAGAGTAGTGCTGCCGGCATGGTCTATAAAAGTTACTTTATTGGTGTCGACACCAAAACCTGCTCCCTTGTCAGTTAAGGAGTTGAGGACTATGAAGTCGAGGTTTTTGCGAACCAACTTGCCCTGAGCGCTCTGCTCGCCGCTGTCACTCTCTAAAGCAAAGCCGACCAACAGTCTCTGACCCTTAACGGCGCCTAAGGCTGCGGCGATATCCTTCGTGCGAACAAGAGGTATGGTCATATCGTTGTCCGACTTCTTGATTTTATGCTCAGAGACAACTGCCGGAGTGTAGTCGGCAACGGCAGCACACATAATGGCACCGTCGGCAGTGGCAAAAGTCTCCATTGTGGCGTTATACATCTGCTCGGCAGAGATAATATCAACCCTCTTTACACCCTTAGGTGTAGGTAGAGAGGTGCGACCTGTAACAAGGGTCACATCAGCTCCCCTTGATGCAAGCTCTGCGGCGATGGCATAACCCATCTTGCCTGTAGAATGGTTTGTGATATATCTTACCGGGTCGATAGCCTCGATAGTGGCTCCGGCTGTTACGACAAAGTGCTTAGTGCTGAGACTCTTTTTTTTTTCCTCTGTCAGACACTGCGCCACTAACTGAATAATCTGCTCAGGCTCTGCCATACGACCTTTGCCGGTTAGCCCGCTGGCTAACTCTCCCTCTGGCGAGTCTGCGATAACTACACCATGTCGGCGCAGAGTCTCTAAATTGGTTTGGGTGGAAACATGGGCAAACATATCGCAGTCCATAGCCGGCGCGACGATAGTCTGACAACGGGCAGAGAGGTATGTGGTCAGCAGTAGATTGTCGGCAATACCATTAGCCATCTTTGCTATGGTATTGGCTGTAGCCGGAGCAATGAGATAGCAATCTGCCCACTCGCCTAAACTTATGTGGGAGTTCCACTCGCCATTCTCTGGATTGAAGAACTCTACAAGGATAGGGTTCTTAGATAGGGTTGCCATAGTGAGGGGTGTGATAAACTGCTTAGCTGTAGCTGTCATTACCACCTTAACCTCAGCACCTGCTGTACGCAACAGACGACACAGCACAGCTGCTTTGTAAGCTGCTATGCTGCCCGTAACTCCTAATAGTATGTGTTTGCCCTGTAACATAACTTCTACTTATCGGTATCACGATAGTAGAGTTCGCCGTCGAGGAACTCCTCAGTAGCGATAATTGCCGGCTTCGGTAGACGCTCGTAGTAACGAGATATCTCAATCTGCTCACGGTTCTCGAAGGTCTCCTCCATTGTGTCGGTAGATGAAGTAGAGGTAGCAAAGTCTGCCAATTTCTTGTTCAACTCCTGCTTAATCTCTGCAGCAATCTGATTTGCACGACGAGCAATGACATTGATGCTCTTGTAGACATTGCCTGTTTCAGGGACAAAGTCTGCAAGCTTACGGGTTACCGTGTTGTTAGGAATGTTCTTCTTAATCTCCATTGTTAAACGGTTTTGATGTTATTTTGTTCTCTAATTCTCAGTTACAGTATCTTTATTTTTGTCGATAAAGTCCTTTGCCTCTTTGAAGTACTTCTCCAACTCCTTGCGATGCTTAGAGTCCGGATACTCCTCTATAAACGAGTAGTATGAGTCGAGCATAGCCAAATATCTGTCTGCCTGTTTTTCGACAATAGAGTTGTGCGCTAAACGGTAGTTGGAGACGACTATGTAGTACATAATATCCTCACGGTGGGAGGTGTTGTCGTAGTTTTTGAGCGCATTTTTGAATGCTACAACAGCCGACTTATACTTCTGAATTTTGAAGTAGGTATAGGCGTTGAGGAAAGTCTTGTCGTGCAGGCGCACAGTCAACTCTTCAATAATTTGTCGAAAAGCCTCCACTCTGGAGGAGTTAGGGTAGCGCTCAATAAAATCTGTCAAAGCAACTATCGCCTGCGCTGTCAAAGTTTGGTCACGAGTAGGACCTGGGGCTAAGTAGTACTGACATAGAGCGTACATACCCTCAGCATCCTCTATAAATATGGAGCGTCCAAACTTGCGTCGGAACTCGTCAAAGCCTGTAGAAGCCTCATGGTAGTCGCGGTGCTTGTACTTGCTGCGAGCGGAGAAGAAGGCAATACTATCCTCGCGCTCTGAGCCGATGTAGTAGCCATAGCAG
>JAZNTY010000050.1:0-4173 GCA_045592005.1 Alistipes sp.
CTTGAGTGGTACGACAAGATGGAGCTGAAGCACAATTTCCACGACCTTGGCGTGAGAGTCGTTCCGCACGGTATTGCCCGCTATGGTGCATATATCGCTCCGGGAGCTGTTATGATGCCGTCGTATGTCAATATTGGCGCATATGTGGATAGCGGTACTATGGTCGACACTTGGGCTACGGTAGGTTCGTGTGCTCAAATTGGTAAGAATGTGCACCTGAGCGGAGGCGTGGGTATCGGAGGTGTTCTTGAGCCTGTGCAGGCAGCTCCCGTGATTATTGAGGATAACTGCTTTATCGGCAGTAGAGCTATCGTCGTTGAGGGCGCGCACATCTGTCGTGAGGCTGTGCTTGGCTCAAATGTGGTAATTACCGGCTCTACTCATATTATTGATGTAACAGGCTCTGAACCAAAGACATATAAGGGTTATGTTCCTGCTCGCTCTATTGTTATTCCGGGTACATATCCAAAACAGTTCCCTGCCGGTACCTACAATGTCTCGTGTGCTCTTATTATTGGTCAGCGTAAAGAGTCTACCGATAAGAAAACCACCCTTAATGATGCTCTGCGCGATTTTGGTGTAAGTGTTTAGTGTGCAATGATTTACCATCTTAATACCGTTACATCTACCAACGATATTGCTCGGCAGGAGCAGTATCACGAAGGTGATATTGTTTGGGCTGATTTTCAGACTGCCGGACGCGGGCAGCGAGGGCATATTTGGCAGAGCCGTAAAGGTGAGAATTTAACCTTCTCGTTGGTGCTGGAGCCTAAGTTTTTGCCTGTGACGGAGCAGTTTGTGCTTTTAGAGACAGTGGCGTTGTCACTTGTCGATTTTTTTGCTCTGTTGGGTGTTGAGGCGATGGTAAAGTGGACCAACGATATTTATGTGGGCGACCGTAAGGCTGTGGGTATACTTATCGAACACTCTTACTCGTCGGGGATGCTCTCTAAAACCATTGTCGGTATCGGTATAAATATCAATCAAACTGAATTTTCAGCCGATATACCTAATCCTGTATCTTTGGCATTACTGACGGGTAAAAAGTATGAGTTGGAGCCGCTTGTAGAGCTGTTTCAGAACTGTTTCTCAACGCGATATAAGGCTCTAAAGGAGGGTAATTGGCAGAGCCTGTATGGAGATTATCATTCTCGCCTATATCGTCGGGATGAAAAGCATATTTATGCCACAGCTGATGGTAAGCGTTTCGAGGGTATAATTCGCGGAGTAAAGCCTGCGGGAGAACTTGTGGTGGAGCATAACGACGGCTCGATGGTCAGCTATCTTTTTAAGGAGATAGAATTTATCATTTGATAAATTTGTAAAACCGTGGAAAAAGTACTATATTCGCAGAGTTGTAATATTATCATTACGAAATGGATATAAAAGAGATAAAAAAGGAACTTTTGGCAGCCGTAACTCTTATCGAAGATTATGAGCAATATGGAATGTCTATCGACCGCGATGCGGCTATTGATAAAATACGCCTTGCTTATCAGGCTCTGCGCTTTGATGATGGCTGTCGGTTACCTGTCGCTCCTGTAGCATCCGAGGAGGCTGAGGCTGAAACGGAGCAGACAGATGCTGAATTGAATATGCCCGATGTGGAGGTGGAGTTTATTATGCCTGAGTTTGAAGGAGATGAGCCTGAAATGGATGAAATAGATGTTCAGGTCGAGGAGTCGGAAGAGTTTGTTGAGGAGTCTGAAGAGGAGACTGAGGATATGGTTGAGGAGCCGAAATCAGAAATAGAGACCGAAATTATTGTTGTGTCGGAGCCCGCTGAGGAGTCGAAACCAGAGCCTGATGAGCCGTTGGAGTCCGAGGTTGCTGTTGAACAGGAGTTTGGGCCAGCACCAAAGTTGGTAGAGCCTAAACCTATAGTGGTGCCTAAGTTTGAGGAGCAGCCTATAGAGCAGTCAAAGGTCAAAGAGCCGGAAGTAGAGGCGCCGAAAAATGAACGACCTACCGAAAATGAGTCTGTGGAGGGAAATAGCGTTGTGGAGCAGTCGCTCTTTGGCGATAGCGAACAATGGAGCCATCCAAAGCCTCGTTCACGCCGTCGTCTGGTATCTCTTTATGATGATGACATCGTTGTTGCGGCACAGCCGGAAGTTACGCAGAGTCAGTCGAAACCTTTGGTAAGTGAACCTGAGCAGTTGTCGGTGCCTAAGTCAGAGGTTGTTGCGGATACCGTTGCAGAGGTTGCTGCTCCGAAGATTTTGGGAGAGGCAGTGGAGAGTATCCCGACTATAGGTGATACAATGGTGGCAACACCAAGCGTGGGCGAGAGTACTGTGGTGGAGTCGTTGCGTAAGGCTATAACGGTTGGCAACCGTATTATGCTTGTGCGCGACCTCTTTGATGGCGATGAGGCGCTATATGAGCGTACAATATCACTATTAGACGAGATGAATAGTTTGGACGACTGCATAATATATATTGCCGAGAACTTTGTTTGGCGTCCTTCGTCAGAGGGCGCAAAACTTGTGATAGACCTGTTGCAGCGTAAGTTCAGGTAAGAGAATATTCGAGTTAGTTATGGCAAAATTGTATATAGTACCAACCCCTATTGGTAATCTTGAGGATATAACCCTTAGAGCTATTCGAGTGCTTAATGAGGTTGATTTTATCCTTGCAGAGGATACTCGCACCTCGTCGGTGTTGTTAAAGCATTTAGGTATAGATAAGCCGCTGCGCTCACACCATAAATTTAACGAACACGCTACGGTGCAGAGTGTAGCTGAGGCTATAGGGGCGGGTAGAGATGTGGCGCTAATCTCCGATGCAGGTACTCCCGGTATTTCGGACCCAGGCTTTCTGCTTGTGCGTACCTGTGTGGAGCAAGGTATAGAGGTGCAGACACTGCCGGGAGCTACGGCGCTGATACCTGCTGTGGTGCAGAGTGGCTTTCCTTGTGACCGTTTCTGCTTTGAGGGCTTTTTGCCACAGAAAAAGGGTCGTAATAAACGCCTAAATGAGCTGGCAGGGGAGAACCGTACAATAATTTTCTACGAGTCGCCGTTTCGTGTAGTAAAGACTCTTGAGCAGCTTGCTGAGATTTTTGGAGGTGAGCGTGGGGTGGCTGTTTCGCGCGAGATAACCAAGAAGTTTGAACAGACAGTACGAGGTACGCTTACCTCGGTTATTACCCACTTTAAGTCGCACCCTCCAAAGGGAGAGTTTGTGATAGTATTGGCAGGAAAGGATGTCAAGCTTAAGGGTCAAGAGTGTGAACAGGAGTGTGAAGAGTTGGAACAAGATGAGTAGCGAGGAGAGAAAGATGGGTTTTGGAGCCAAATGTATGTGGCTCCTTGCAAAGAGCGTGGCGATAATGCCGCATTGGGTTAAGTATGGTATTTTTGGGCGATTTGTGTACTTTGTGCTCGCCTATGTTGTGCGCTATCGTCGTAAGTTGATACTTAAACAACTTTCAGACTCTTTTCCGGAGAAGAGTCGGCAGGAGATAGCCTCGATATGTAAGGAGTACTATAGAACTCTTGCAGAGACGGTGGTGGGGACTATGTCAATCTCTACGATGGACTATAATCGTCGTCGTGAGGTGCTTAAGGTAGAGGTGCCACAACATATCCTTGATTTGGTAAGAGATAAGGATTTTGTCTACCTTTCGTCGCACCATAACTTGTGGGAGTATGCTCAATTTGCAGGGTTGTCGTTTCCTAACCACCTTACCCTCTGTGCCTATCATCCGTTGACAGATAGGGCGTGGGATGAGTTTTATTATCGCCTGCGTCGTAGTGAGCAGGCAGAGCCGATTGCAAGTGGTATGTTGATACGCTACTTCTTGCAACATCGTAAGCAGGGTATAAATGGTAAACGCCTGCTACTCGGTCTTATAGCCGACCAAAATGCCGCACCTCAAGGCGATGTGCATTGGTATGACTTTTTGAACCACAAAACTCTCTTCTTTGAAGGAGGCGAACATCTGGCGCTTAAGTTTGGTATGCCTGTGCTATATCTTAGTATGAGCCGTTTGAGTGAGGGGATGTATAAGGGCGAGGTAAAACTACTCTATGACGGCGTGGAGAGTGTTGAGCGCCACCAAGTTACTCAACGCTATGTTGAGGCTCTGGAACAGGATATTCGGCGAGAACCATCACGCTGGATGTGGTCACACCGCCGTTGGAAATACTATCCCGACCCTGTTACGGG
>JAZNTY010000051.1:0-19446 GCA_045592005.1 Alistipes sp.
ACTGCCGTACCGTGGATAGAGTCTTCGGTATACGAAAAGTATGGTTCTAAAGATATAAAACTTCTCTACAACCAGACACAGCAAACCTTATCTGTAGCAGAAGCGGCTATTGTAACCTCTGGCACTGCGACTCTTGAAACAGCCTTGATGGGTATTCCCGAAATGGTGGTATATCATATTCCAAAGCTATACGAACTATTACGCCCCTATGTGCTAAAAATACCATACATCTCTTTGGTCAATATAAATCTCAATAGAGCAGCAGTACGCGAACTTGTATACGCCAAGCTCAATATCGAAGAGGCTGCTGCTGAGCTGCGTTCAATTCTCAAGGATGGCAACAAAAGGGACAGGATGCTCTCCGATTTTGACCAGCTAAGGCAGTTGATGGGTGCAGAGGGTGCCTCCAATAGATTTGCACATCAAATAGTAAAAACCATAAAATAGCGATTATGAAAATTGTTGTCATTGATAACACATCACACATATCTATCCGCCCCGACAACGCGGTGTTACGCAATAACGACACCTTTTATATGCCCGATTTTTCAGACAACATTGTCTGCACCTTTGGCTATATTGTGCGCATAACACGCTTAGCAAAGTGTATAGCACCAAAGTTCGCCTCTCGCTGTTATGACTCTATCACAGCTGGTGTAACATTTATTGCCCACGATATAATGCAACAGGCAATTAATGCAGGCATCCCGACAGACGAGGCATACTGTTTTGACCACTCAACAGCCATCGGCACAGAGTGGTTTACTCCAGAGCAACTTGTTGGAGAATGTTCACTGTCACTACATGTTGGCGAAAAAGAAGATGTTACGACACACGCCAACCTACTTGAGATTATTGACAGAAATATATCAGTTGTCTCAAATAAATTAACCCTCAAGACAGGCGATTTGGTCTTTATTGCTTCAAATATTGCCAATGAGGTTAAAGCAACTGATAGCGTTATTGTAACACTTAATAATTCATCAGTGCTTGATTTTCAAATAAAGTAACGGAGAGTCTTTAATAATATGTTATTACACGAAAAGTTAGAGTGTTTTAATCTTATCCTTGCCTCTGCATCTCCGCGTCGCAGACAATTACTTGCCGATTGCGGCATTAAGTTTACTTTGGCAGATAAGTTTGAGTGTGATGAGTCTTTTCCAGCCACTATGCCCTGCTGTGAGGTTGCTCAACACATCTCTGCACTCAAAAGTAATGCCTATCCCAACCCGTTAGCAGAGAATGATATACTTCTTACAGCCGATACGGTTGTAATAGCTGACAATACTATTTTGGGCAAGCCAAAAGACCGCAGTGAGGCTGTGGCAATGCTCAAAAAGCTATCAGGCAATAGACATCGTGTGATTACCGGCGTTACCATTCGCTCTACAAGGAGTACAAAGAGTTTTTCGGTTGTAAGTTCTGTAGATTTCCGTACCATCAGTAACCAAGAGATAGATTACTACATTGACACTTATCAACCATTCGATAAAGCAGGAGCCTATGGCATTCAAGAGTGGATTGGCTATGTAGCCATTGAGGGTATAGAAGGCTCATTTTTCAATGTTATGGGGTTGCCTGTGCAGCGTTTATATGTAGAATTGGAGCAATTTATAGACTATGCATTTGCGTAATTGCAAATAAATGTGTATCTTTGTTGGATAGTAAAACATAACAAAAAATAGATATGGCACAATTTACACCTACCGAGTATAAACTTATTTGTGTTGCTACTGGAGAAGAATTTGAAGATGGTGGTTGGACTCTCGACTTTGCGGGTTACGACAAACCATCTCTTGTTCGCGCACACTATGCTAAACAGCAACTTACCGTATATTCAGACCAGCAGGGTTTATATAAGTTCCGTGATTGGCTACCTATGAAGCGTATGCTCAAGTGCGATGCAGCCCCTATAACATATCGCAGTGAGGGTTTGGCAAAAGCGTTGGGATTGGAAAATCTATACATCACATTCAACGGTTTCTTCCCTGAGAAGGGTGCCAATATGAAGACCTGTTCGTTTAAGGAGACTGAGGCGTATAGTGTTTGTGCACGCACAGATGCTGCTTGTGACAAGATTTTGGTCGTAGCCTCTGCCGGTAATACTGCACGCGCATTTGCAAAGGTCTGCTCAGACAACAATATTCCGCTATTACTCTCTGTTCCGGAGGATAACCTAAGCGCTATGTGGTTTACTGAACCACTAAACGACTGTGTAAAGCTAATCAGCTGCCGCAAAGGCGGCGACTATTTTGATGCTATCCACTTGAGCAACTTGGCTCTCAAATCGCCGATATTCTACGCTGAGGGTGGCGCCAAAAATATCGCCCGTCGTGATGGTATGGCAACCACAGTACTCTCAGCTGTAACAACAATAGGTCGTATTCCTGACTACTATTTCCAGGCTGTAGGTAGTGGAACGGGCGCTATAGCTGCTTGGGAGGCAAATATGCGCCTTATTGAGGATGGCAGATACGGTAACAATTTAATGAAGTTGATGGTTTCGCAGAATGTTCCATTCCTACCTATGTATGAGGCTTGGAAAGCTGATTCACGCGCACTGCTCCCGTATGACGATAATCAGGCGCGTAAAGATGCAGAGGCAATTGACGCGAAGGTACTCTCTAACCGCAGACCTCCATACTCTTTGTCCGGTGGTCTATTTGATGCTCTCAAAGCTACAAATGGAGATGTACTTATGGCAGACAATTTGCAGGCAGCTAAGGCGGCTGAGCTCTTCTTGCAAACTGAGGGCATTGATATACATCCAGCTCCGGCAATCGCACTTGCCACACTTATTGAGCAGGTCAACAGTGGCAAAATTGACCCCAAGGCGACCATTATGCTCAACATTACCGGTGGAGGAGAAAAGCGAGCTACAGAGGGCAAAGAGTTATGGTACCTCAAGCCAAGTTTGGTATTCGACCTCGACCCTAATGAGACTGAGGTTGTCGAGAAGGTAGAGGCTCTTTTCAAATAATCTTCTTATGTATCCTATAAAGTTCAAACCAATACTCAAACAGCACATATGGGGCGGCGAGGCTCTTCTTGAGATAAAGAGGGGTCAGCACCTGCGTGTAGACAAGAGCAAAATATATGGCGAGAGCTGGGATGTTTCGGGTATCAACGGTAATATATCGGTAATATCTAATGGTTTCCTAAAGGGTAACAACCTCCAAGAGGCTATTGAGGTCTATATGGGTGAATTGGTTGGCGAAAGCGTATTTGAGCGTTATGGTCTTGATTTCCCACTACTCCTCAAAACCTTACATTGCAAAGATAAGACCTCTGTGCAGGTACACCCTGATGACGATTTGGCTGCTGAGCGTCACAATAGCTGCGGCAAAACAGAGATGTGGTATGTAGTAGATGCCGAGCCTGGAGCATTGCTCTATATCGGTTTCAAAGATAGCAAAATCTCTCGCGAACAGTATATCGACGCGGTTGCCAAAGGTAGCGTTGCCGACATCATACAACCCGTAAGCGTAAAGTCGGGAGATGCATTCTTAATACCATCAGGCACTGTTCACTCTATCTCAGGCGGCGTAACCTTGATAGAAATTCAACAACCTGTAGACCTAACATATCGCATTTTTGACTGGAACAGAATAGACAGCAACGGCAAACCACGCGAGTTACATACTGCCTATGCCGTTGACGCTATCGACTTTGGCTCCAATGCCGTATCATGTAAGAGGGAGTATAAGCCGCGCATTAACGAAGCTGTTGAGATTGTCAATTGCGACTACTTTACCTGCAATATTCTCAAGATAGAGCAACGCATGGAGCGCCAAATGGCAAATATCGACTCATTTGTACTCTATTACTGCACAGATGGCGTAGTTAACATTATTACCGACGATGGCAGTGAAAACCTAAAGAGAGGCGAAGTATTACTCATTCCGGCAGAAGCCAACGAATTTACAATAGAGGGCTCTGCCACCCTGTTAGAGTATTATGTAGAGTAACCTGAAATCAAAATTAGTCCTACACAAAAAAAGCGTATGCAATTGATTAGCATACGCCTTTTTCATTCCGTTCAACTATTTCTTATGACCCTCCAGTGGTATAAGAATAAACTCAAACTGCTGCTCAGTGTAAGGTATTCGATACTGTTCTAACGGTATTGCACCCCAGCTATTCTCACAGATAATTCCTGACTGAGCTTTGTCTATATTAATATGAGTATTTCCATCTTTTTCAAGCAACTGTGGATACTTTCGATACTCATCCGAGAGGATATCAATCTGCTCCATCGGATATTCAATAGCTGTTGCCGAAAAGAGTTCAGGTGCTACAACCCTAAAACCACAGCCAACCTTGTCGGTAATCTGCCAATAGCGCAAATCACAGTGAGCTCCAGATTCCTGAGGGCGTGCATAGGTATTGCAGAACTGTTCTGCCACACGCTGCTTATAAATAGAGACCGGCGTGCCACTCTTACGGTCAGCATAACTCTCTGAACCACCGGCTCCATAGAACTCAATAGTATCAAAGTTTTCAGGCATAGCAAAGTATATACCATAGCGTAACAATGCCCTGATATCAAGTTTGTATCGCCCTGGACGCATTCGTTCCTTAATAGCCACACGACCCTGACTATCAACTACATATGTCATATAGACTTTCATACCTGTTTCACTATAGGAATAGGTTACATTAACCTCTATCACATTCGATTTCTGCTCCATAAGAAACAGCGACATCTCATATTCCGGTTTGCGGAATGCCTTCCAAGAGTGGTAATATACCGCATTTGAAGCCCTTTTACGCACACCATAGTCATTCTCCGTCATCGCACGATAGAAGAGTGGTTCTATAGGCTTGGATATCAATTGTTTACCTGCAAGAGTATAACTCTCTATAAATCCATTATCTGCAAAACAGAGTTCAAAGTCAGCACCTCGTACTACCCTATTGTCGTAATCCATGACAAGTTCGCCATCAGCGGGCTGCTTAGCGACATCAAAATGATGCTGTGCAGAGTATGGAGTAATTATAAATTGGTTATATGCCACGCAATGACCACTCTTAAGCAAAGGTTCATCACTCTTAAGAGTATAGCGCACTGTAAGTATAACCTCGCCCTTAAGTGCCTCAATATCAGATTTCGAGTAGCCCAACTTAAGATTTACTCGACCTTGAGCCGGCACATTGAGTCTATCTACCACACCATCAAAAGCCTTAACACCATCGTCAGTAACCTCCCACTCAAGGCGGTAGTTATCAAGACTGCGGAACATATACTCATTATAGAGTTCTACAACTCCATTTTTGGCATCTACTATCTTAGTCCAAATCTCTTGATACTGATGCCACACCTCGCGAGCACTTGGATGTGGAGTTCGCGAAGCTGAGATAAAGCCGTTGTTACAGAATGTCTCGTCACTTGGGTCTACATTGTTGTAACAACCTCCATAGCGGTAAAATATTTTACCCGAAAGAGGGTCTTTCCACGCTAAAGCTTGATCGACAAAGTCCCAAATAAAACCACCTTGAAAATTTGGATACTTACGAACCAAATCCCAATACTCCTTAAGGCTACCTAAAGAGTTTCCCATAGCATGAGCATACTCACATTGTATAAGTGGTCGCTTAGGGTTGGATGTTACATATTTCTCACACTCTGCATAAGAGGCATACATCGGACACTCAATATCCGAATTATAGTTCTTCGGTTTATCTCCGTATCTTATATGGTTTGCCTGCTCATACTGCACCGGACGGCTCTTATCATAACCCTTTATCCAATCATAGCATGCCTGAAAATTAGCGCCGTTGCCAGCCTCGTTACCCAAACTCCATATAATTACCGAAGGGTGGTTGTAGTCACGCATTACAACTCTCTGGTTACGAACAAGATGTGCCTGCCTATAGGCTGGATGATGTGCTAAACTCTTATCGCCATAGCCCATACCGTGCGACTCAATGTTTGCCTCATCAACTACATAAATTCCGAACTTATCACATAGGTCATACCACAATGGCGAGTTCGGATAGTGACAAGTACGCACAGCATTGAGATTATGCTCTTTCATAATCCTTATATCGCGTACCATATCCTCGTACTTGACATCATAACCACGCTCAGGGTTCATCTCATGACGGTTAGCACCCTTAATAAGCACCGCCTTACCATTGACTATCAGCTGAGCATCTCTAATTTCAACACTTCTAAAACCAACATTAAATGCCGCTGCCTCCTTTGAAGTTGCAACAGTCAACTTATAAAGATAAGGTATCTCAGCACTCCACGGCTTTACATCGCTCAATTCAACTACTGTCTTTATCTTACCGGACTGCGGATAGTGGCGCTGTTTGTAGAGCGGATTATCTTTAGCGTCAACCAATACCGTTTCAACCCATTTTACACCCGCCGTCACATCTATATCAAGGGTCAACAAACCATCCTTATAGCCATTTTGCAAATCTGCTGTAAACTTTACATCCCTAATATGTTGTTTGTCGCGGGCATAGATATAACAATCTCGCGCGATACCAGACAGACGCCAAAAATCTTGGTCTTCAAGATATGTTCCATCGCACCAACGATGTATCTCCATAGCAAAGAGGTTATCAGCACCTGCCTTAATGTACTTGGTTATTTCAAACTCTGCCTCTAACTTGCTATCTTCACTATAACCTACCCTCTTACCATTAATCCATAGTGTAAGATTAGAGGTCGCTGAACCAATATGCACAAAAATCTGCTTACCCTGCCACTGTGCTGGAATATCTATATAGCGGCGGTACCTACCCACATGATTACGATACGACGGAACTATAGGTGGAACGCTGACAAAAGTATTCTTCCACGCATAGCCCTTATTAACATAGAGAGGGTCGCCATAACCATTAAGTTCCCAAATGCCTGGCACCGCCATTTTGCCCCATTTTGTATCGTCATACTTAGGCAGATAGAACTCCTCCACAGGAGCTTCAGTAAAGTGGTTATACCAACTAAAATTCCATTCGCCTTCTATGCTACGATAGTTCGGAGCCTTGCGATAACAACTACCAGCCTCAGCCTCTGCTGTCGTCGGATATACGATAAAACTCGAACGCATAACCTCACGATTTTGCTCCACAATAGTTGGAGACTCATAAGGATACACCTCACCCTTAGCAACCGCTACACCACTAATGCATACAGATAAAACTACAAGAAAAAATAACATTCTTTTCATAGCAAAACTTATTTTCTACAAAGATAGTAATTTTTTTGAAAATTTTTGATAGCATAAAATTTTGCAAGCTCAAAAAGTTTATTTATCTTTGCAGCGCTTTCGAGCACTTGTTTGAGCTGTGGTGTAATGGTAACACAGCAGATTTTGGTTCTGTCGTTCTGGGTTCGAATCCCGGCAGCTCAACAAACAAAGGCACCTAAAGGGTGCCTTTGTTGTTTTAGTAGATAGACATTGTGACTATGTCACAGCATATCAATATTTGCATTAATAAGTAGACTCAAACACTGCTACAACTTTGCCAAAAAGCGCTCTCTATCGACAATAAAGCGATTATGAGTACCCTCACCGATTACACCCTGCTTGTCACGAGCTACAACTGCGAAGGTTAGTTTGCGACCATCTACAGCTGTAAGGGTTGCTACAGCCTCAATGGTTGCACCTAAAGCCGAAGGCTTGATATGGGTTGTATTTATCTGTGTACCAACGGTTGTTTGCCCATCAGCGAGGTGTGGAGCGACAGCGTTCATAGCTGCATTTTCCATAAGAGCAACCATAGCAGGTGTTGCAAAGACCTCCATATCGCCTGAACCTAAAGTTTTGGCTGTGTTTGTTTTATCAACCACAGTAGTCGATTTGTAGAATATACCTAACTCCATACTCTATATTTTTTTGTTGTGCAAATATACTTACTTTGCGCGATAAATCGTTATCTTTGCATCAAAAGTATGACAAAAAAGTTATACATACTTCTTCTGCTGTTGCTGCTTGCCAGCTCAACTCTCTATGCACAAAGTCGTAGAGAGCGTGCGTTTTGGCATCAGGAGTGGAGCATTGAAAATGGCGACTCGATAGCCGTCTTTCATATTAAGCCTGTGCGTAAATATGCTCGCAAGCCAGATATGCGCCGCTACGCCCGTATGATTAGAGCTGTAAAGCGCGTATACCCTATAGCTCAAGAGGCTAAAGCGTTGATGGCAACGATGGAGAGCGAGCTTTTGGCTCTAAAGACAAAGAAGCAGCAGAAACTCTACATCAAGGGTATCGAAAAACGACTTATACGCGAGTATACTCCAGTTATAAAGAAGATGACCATATACGATGGTCGTGTACTACTCAAACTCATTGACCGCCAGACTCAAGATACTGCTTTTGATATCATCAAGGAGTTTCGAGGAGGCTTTGAAGCGGGGCTATGGCAAGCTATGGCTAAGATATTCGGAAACAATCTCAAAACCGACTACGACCCTGAGCATGACGACAGACTTTTGGAGCAGATAGTTACACTCTACGAAAAGGGTCTACTGTAGCGCTACTCCATCTCAACAATAGCAATACCATTTGGCACAGGTCTCTCTCCTGAACGGTCAGAAGGACGATTTATCGGAGCATAATCGCCAGCAGAGACCTCTACACTGAAACTACTGCTACCACCTCCATCAAGGTTAATCGCATCATATGCGCCTAAACGCTTGAAAATCACAGCCATATCTACATACGACAATCCATTGGAATACTCCTTGCGTCTGCCATCAGCAACAAGGATAAAGACCCTTCTGCCATCTCGCGTAACACCCACGGCTGTACGAGGTTCAAGGCGAGTAGAAGAGCTCTGCGCTACCCCATCGTTAAGCAACATCTGACGACCTGAGACCGCCTCGGCTATAAGAGTCTTATCAAGCGCCTCATATTCACTACCGCTCATACAGCGAGCCGTACCATCAGTAAGCAGAGCGAAGACTGTTGTTTGGTCATCATACCCACCCTTTATGCACTTACCATTTCGGTAGACTACTCCGCACGGCATCTGGCTTGTACGAATATGAAAGAAGTCAGCATTAACACCACCCAACACCTTTATATTCTGTCGTTTAGCCTGCATAATCTCAAGTTGTTCTGAAAGTGGAGCTTTTAGTGTCATTTGCTCCTCGGTTGGACAAATTGAACTATCCAAATCTCCAGCTGTTGTGGCAACAATTCTAACCCTTTCTGAGAGGCGAACATCAAACAGAAAAATCTTTGTTGGCAAGTTATTTCCCTTACTGTCAGTAACAGTGTAGTCCATAGTTACAACCTCCACTCCTTTTGTGATTGTACGAACAGGAGTTACTGCCCCTCTTTGAGTTGAGCAAGAGAGAAAAAGTGACGCAAAAAGTAAGATAATAAGTTTCATAGAGCAAAAGTACAAAAATTTTTCGTATCTTCGCGCCGATATATAGACTAATAATAAAGTAGACAAAATATGTTTGAAAATTTAACAGAGAAACTTGAACGGTCGTTCAAAATTCTAAAGGGCGAAGGTCGCATTACTGAGATTAATGTTGCCGAGACTCTGAAAGAAATTCGTCGTGCGCTTATTGATGCCGATGTCAATTACAAGGTCGCTAAATCATTTACCGACGAGGTTAAGGTCAAAGCGTTGGGTCAGAATGTACTCACAGCCGTAAAGCCTGGTCAGATGTTGACAAAGATTGTCCGCGACGAGTTGGCAGCTCTTATGGGTGGTTCAGCCACCGATATCAAGCTTGAGGGCAATCCGGCTGTAGTGCTTATCGCAGGTCTGCAAGGTTCAGGTAAGACCACATTCTCTGGTAAGTTGGCATCATTCATAAAGTCAAAGAAAGGTCGTCAAGTTCTACTTGTTGCCGGCGATGTATATCGTCCTGCGGCTATAGAGCAGCTCAAAATATTAGGACAGCAGATTGGTGTGGAGGTATATACTGAAGATGGCAACCAAAATCCTGTGCAAATTGCCCAAAATGCTATCGCCCATGCGCGTCTGCACAATATCAATACCGTTATCGTCGATACTGCTGGTCGTTTGGCTGTAGATGAGGCTATGATGGTTGAGATTACAGCTATCAAAGCTGCCGTAAACCCATCCGAGACTCTATTTGTAGTCGACTCAATGACCGGTCAGGATGCTGTCAATACAGCTCGCGAGTTCAATGAGCGCTTAGATTTCGATGGCGTAGTGCTCACTAAGTTAGACGGCGACACTCGCGGTGGTGCCGCTATATCCATTCGTTCTGTAGTTAATAAGCCTCTGAAGTTTATCTCCAGCGGCGAAAAGATGGATACTCTTCAGGTATTCCACCCTGAGCGTATGGCTGACCGCATATTGGGTATGGGCGATGTAGTATCGTTAGTAGAGCGCGCTCAAGAACAGTATGACGAAGAGGAGGCTCGCCGCCTAAAGAAGAAGATTGTCAAAAACCAATTCAACTTCAACGACTTTATTGCTCAAATCAACCAAATCAAAAAGATGGGTAACCTCAAAGATTTGGCATCGATGATACCAGGTATGGGCAAGTTACTGAAAAATGTAGATATCAGCGATGATGTATTCAAGCAGACCGAAGCTATCATCGGCTCTATGACACCTGAGGAGCGTGAGCATCCTGATATTATCAACGCTCGTCGCCGTGAGCGTATTGCGAAAGGTTCTGGTACCACTATGGCAGATGTCAATCGCCTACTCAAGCAATTTGAGGATATGCGCAAGATGATGAAGATGGCTGCCGGTGGCAAGATGGGTATGCCTCGCGGATTTCGCAGATAAACTTAAGAGATATACTTGTGTAGATAACATAAGTAGCAGTTCGTAAATAGGGATGCCGATGAGAAAGAATAAAACCATATTATTAACAGCAATTTTTACGATAATCGCGTTATGCTTTACTACCCCCGTCTTGGCTCAAAAGGGGATACGCAAAATGGCTATCACTCCAACGCCTGTTAAATGCGAGTTATCAGTTGATGATTATGTACCATTTGACAAAGTTTCTATCTCAATAGATGACGAGCATGCAATTAAATGGGCAGAGAAACATCTTGCATTATGGTATAATAAAAATGCACCAAAAGTGCATCAAAAAAGGTACGCAGGTAATTTTACGCATGATAGTGCATACTCTGTTGATATTAGCAATAAGGGCGTGGAGATTTGTGCAAAAGGCATAAATGGCGTCCGATATGCTCTCTACTCATTAAGACAGATTGTCATAGCCAATCGCAACACAAAAGAGGTAGAGCAATATATAGTGCCCGTTGGCTCAATTAACGATTTTCCGGCTATGGAGTTTAGAGGTCTGCATATCTGCTGGTTCCCTGAGACGCAAGAGTACGAAGTTGAACGAATGATTCGTATGGCAGCATACTACAAGTTTAATTATGTAGTATTAGAACCTTGGGGTACATATCAGAGCAAAGTAGCTCCATGGCTCAACTGGGACAATCCACCAATGACAAAGAGAACTATTAAGAGATTAGTTGCAGTGGCAAACGATCTCGGTGTTACACTTATACCTCAATTAAATATCTTTGGACACGCAGCCTATAGTCGAAGTTGCTCAGGCAAGCACTCAACATTAGATTTGCATCCTCAATATCAGCCTCTTTTTGAGCCTGTAGATGGATGGAATTGGTGTCTGACTAATCCAGCTGCGAGAACCGTCATTGCCGACTATATGGCGGAGCTGCTTAAAGATTTTGGAAATCCTAAATTCTTCCATATCGGCTGTGATGAAGCCCAGCGTCCAAGTTGCCCGCAATGTATCGCTCAACCATACTCTAAGCTCTTTGCGGAGCACCTCAAATTTGCGCACAAAGTGTTAGCAGAGCATGGCGCCAGACCCATGATGTGGCACGATATGCTGCTAAAAAAGGGCGATAGTCGATGGAAAGGTCACAAAGCAAACGGCACAAATGAAACATCCAAAGTAGCAGAGGTCCTTCCCAAGGATATTGTTATCTGTGATTGGAATTACGGTGCGGGTAAAGAGAGTTACCCATCATATGCATATTTTCAATCATTACATTATGATGTTTTGGCGTGTCCATGGGAAAATGTAAGTGGTATATATGCACAGTCTGAGGCTATTCAGGAGATTAAAGCATTTGGAATGCTCGGCACATTATGGCATCACTACTATGGAAGCAGCTTAGTGTCAATCTATACAAATGTTTCACAAGCAACTTGGAATCCAACCGCACATATTAAAAAAGCTAATAACTCTAACGCATTTAGAACTCATTTCAGACAGATGTCTTGGGATATGAAGTTGAAGAGATATAATCAGTTCGGTATTCAGAATTACCAAATTCTGACAAATACGGCTACATATAAATAAAAAATTAGATATACAATGCACAAAAGTGGTTTTGTAAATATTATCGGTAACCCAAATGTGGGCAAATCAACGCTGATGAATGCCCTTGTAGGGGAACGATTGTCAATCATAACATCAAAGGCACAGACTACCCGTCACAGAATTATGGGTATTGTTAATGGTGAGGATTTTCAGATAGTCTACTCTGATACACCGGGTATTCTCAAACCCAACTACAAACTCCAAGAGTCTATGATGAAGTTTGTAAAGGGAGCTGTATCGGATGCCGATGTGATACTATATGTTACCGACACCGTTGAGCAACCGAGCGACAGAAATACAGAGATACTCGAAAAAATTGCTTTAAGTGATATTCCTGTATTACTTATCATCAATAAAATAGACCTTACCACTCAGGAGAAATTGGAGGAGTTAGTACTCTTATGGCAACAGCGTCTACCATCAGCTACCATTATACCCACATCGGCACGCGAGGGTTTTAATATTGGTGGTATATTCGACCGTATACTTTCTCTACTTCCAGAGGGAGAACCTTTTTATCCAAAGGACACACTTACAGACAAGACTCTTCGTTTCTTTGCATCGGAAATTATCCGCGAGAAGATACTGCTCAACTATGATAAGGAGATACCATACTGCTGCGAAATAGAGATTGACTCCTACAAGGAGGAGGCTGTCATAGACCGCATCAGTGCCACTATATATGTTGCCCGCGACTCTCAAAAGGGTATCGTTATCGGTCACAAAGGCGAGAAACTCAAGAAGGTGGGGCAGCAGGCTCGTCAAGATTTGGAGCGTTTCTTGGAGAAAAAGGTCTTTCTACAACTATTTGTAAAGGTCAATGACGATTGGCGTAACTCTGACCGTCAGCTCCGTCGATTTGGTTACCAACTCGAATAATGCGATTAAGGGTATACATACTCTTGGCATCAATGATGCTATTTTGCCACTCGGAGGTATCAGCTCAATACAACCGAGAGTACTTCTTTTGGGTAGGCAGACAGCAGATGATGGAGAATGAGTTTACCGAGGCTATCCGTACCCTTAATGTATTGTTGCGCTTTGACGATGATGCCTATGAAGGCTACTTTCTGCGCGGTATAGCTAAGTACAATTTGGATGATCTTATAGGTGCAGAGGCAGACTTCAGCATAGCCATAGAGAAGAACCCCGTATTTACTACCGCATACACATACAGAGCCATAACACGCTCTCGTTTAGGCAATTATGACGATGCTCTCAAGGACTTTCGTGAGGCTATAGACCTACGCCCTGACCTACCAAACCCATATTTCAGTCGTGGTGTTACAAGGCTACTAAACCAGCAGTTTAAGGAGGCTATCGCTGACTTTGACAACTTTATTAAATATGAGAAGAAGGTTGCCGATGCATATATCAACCGAGGCGTATGCTACCTCTATCTCAAAGATACTATTAGAGCTTATAGCGACTTCGATTTAGCCGTTCGCACAAACCGAGAAAACCCTGCCTCGTATAATCGTCGTGGCGCACTCTATCTTGACCAAAAGCGCTATACTGAGGCTGAGGCAGACTTTAACAAAGCTATAGAGTGCGACTCTACCCTACCCATATCATTCTTTAACCGCGCCTTAGTCTACAACGCCACAGACAGACCTATGCAGTCGCTATCAGACTTAGACCGAGTTATAGAGTTAGATTCAACCAGCTCCATATCATACTTCAACCGTGCCATTATCCGCAGCAATATCGGCGACTACAACCGCGCGTTAGAAGACTATGACAAGGTGGCTCAATACTCGCCAAATAATGTACTTGTCTACTATAACAGAGCTATTTTGCAGACTCAGCTCGGCGATATTAAGCGTGCTGTGGCAGACTATAGCCGCGCCATAGAGTTATACCCCGACTTTGCAAACGCTTACTTAGGCAGAAGCCATCTGCGCCAGCTTATGCGAGACCATTCAGGGGCTAAAAAGGACAAGCAGACCGCTGAGCGCAAAATTGCTGAATATCGTTCTCGCCTAAGCGACAGTACATACTCTATATATGCAGATACCACACAGAAGTTCAATCAGCTACTCTCCTTTGAGAGCAAGATTGCTGGTTCTTCGTTTGAGCGTATAAAGAGCCGCAGCAGTAACCAGGAAGACCTTATGACATTGTTGCCGCAGTTTAAGTTCACTATGCGCAAAGCTGACTCTGTAGATGTAGAGCAGTCGACACACCGTTTCCACTCACAGCGTGCCGTGGATTTTATCGCCTCTTTGGATAACAAACTACTCCAAATCTCTCGCTTAGAGAGCAATATCGCACCCGACTCATTGGTTGCTATAAACCATTACTATCGCGAGGCTATTAAGAACACTGAGAGTGAAAAAGAGTGGCAAAAGCTCTTTGAACTCGCTATTAGTGAGTCACTTATAAAGCAATATACCAATGCTGTAAACACCTACTCACAGGCTATAGCACTGAACCCATCAAATCCGTTCCTATATCTCAACCGCGCAGCTACGCAAGCTGAGATGATAGACTTTATATCTTCTATCGACAACGGTTATCAGCGTCTATCTATCGAGTCTGACCCTGCTCGTAGGCTACATAACTCACACACTCGAACATACGATTATAGCGAGGCTATATCAGACCTAAATAAGGCTATCAAACTCCACCCAGGTTTGGCATACGCATACTACAACCGTGCAAATCTATATGCCCTATCTGGTATGTTGCCGGAGGCTGCCGATGACTACACCAAGGCTATTGAACTAAACCCTCACTTTGCCGAAGCGTACTACAACCGTGGATTGATACAGATATATATGAAAGATACCCGCAAAGGGTGTTTAGACATCTCCAAATCCGGAGAACTCTGTGTTACGGAGGCGTATAAAGTACTCAAAAGTTACTCAAATCAATAAATAAAAAACCGTTATGACTAACAGTATTCAAAAAAATCTCAACGATTATGCGTGGGCACGCTGGGGAGCAATGGTTCTTATTGCCCTGATGATGCTCTTTGCGCATATGTTTGTTGATGTTATCTCCCCATTACAGGAACTTATTCAGGTACAAAAGGGCTGGTCTTCAGATGTTTACGGCAGCTACGCCGGCTCTGAGTATCTCCTCAATGTATGGGGCTTTCTAATTGTTGCCGGTATCATCCTCGACAAAATGGGCATACGCTTTACCGGTGAGTTATCAGCTATACTTATGCTCTGTGGAGCCTGCATCAAGTACTACGCTATCAGTGATGCTTTCGCAGGCACAGCTTTAGAGAGCTGGTTGGGTAGCTGGTGGATAGAGATGCCGGCTACGGCAAAACTCGCTTCATTGGGCTTTATGATTTTCGGCTGTGGCTGCGAAATGGCAGGTATTACCGCCTCAAAAGCCTTAGCTAAGTGGTTCGAGGGCAAAGAGATGGCATTGGCTATGGGTTTAGAGATGGCATTAGCTCGCGTAGGTGTATTCTGTATATTTACAATCTCGCCGCGTATAGCCGGCATTGGTGGTGCAGACCCATCTGTAGTACGCCCGGTAGCTTTCTGTACCGCTCTACTTTGCATTGGCTTACTCTGTTACACCGTATTCTGCGTTATGGACCGCAAGTTGGACAACCAGATTGGAGCAAATCAAAATACAGAGTCTGAGGAGGAGTTTAAGTTCTCCGACATAGGCAAGATATTCTCAAGTCGCCTGTTCTGGATTGTAGCTATGCTCTGCGTACTATACTACTCAGCTATCTTCCCATTCCAAAAATTCGCCAGCAATATGCTCCAGAGCAACTTAGGCATCAGCGCTACTGAGGCAGCCGATATCTTCCGTTGGTTCCCTGTCGGTGCAGCCTTAATAACCCCTCTGTTAGGTTGGTTTCTCGACCGCAAAGGCAAGGGTGCTACCATGCTTATGCTCGGCGCTCTGCTGATGATTATCTGCCACACAACTTTCGCTCTTGTACTACCCGTTGTTCCAAGTAAAGTTATTGCATACGCAGCTATCGTTCTACTCGGCGTGTCGTTCTCGCTGGTACCTGCATCACTGTGGCCATCAGTACCAAAGATTATGGATAAACGATACCTCGGTAGCGCATATTCACTTATCTTCTGGGTACAGAACTTCGGTCTTAGCTTTACCCCAATGCTTATCGGCTATGCCCTTGAAAAGACAAACCCAGGCGTGGCAGAACAAATTGCTGCCGGCATAGAGGGGGTAACATACAACTATACCGTACCAATGCTACTTTTTGCATCATTAGGCGTGCTGGCTCTGCTATTCGCTATATGGCTTAAAGCTGACGATAAGAAGAATGGATACGGACTCGAATTGCCAAATATCAAGTAGGGTTCGTGTATTCAAAGCATCGCCCCAATTTATCGTTGTAAGGGTGTAGATGCCTCACTCGGCAAAAAAAGTTCCGACAATGGATAGTACTAAGCGTACAGCCATTGTCGGGACTTTTGTTAGTGACAGCAAATATACCCTTATCGCAACAAATTAAAGACCTCAGTTATCTTATCGCACATCGCCTCCCAACTAAACCTTTTGCGCTCAGCAACAATATTTCTGCGGAAACGGGCGAGGTTATCATCCTTATATAGACTCTCAATAGCATCAGCAACGCCATCAACAGTTGGAGGGCAGACATAACCCACCTTATCGTCAGGAACAATCTCAGGCAGACCACCCACATCGGTAACAATCATTGGCGTACAGAAATTATATGCTATCTGCGTAACGCCACTTTGCGTGGCTGTTTTATATGGCAAAACAAGAGCATCAGCAACAGAAAAGTAAAACTTCACATCCCGGTCATCAATAAACCTATCGTGCAAAATAACGCTATGTGAGAGTTTTGCAAGTTGCTCTTCATACTTCTGCTTGTTCTCATAAAACTCGCCGGCAACGATAAGTTTCTGTCCGTCGCGCTTAACCTTCTCCCACGCCTCAAGCAGCGTATCAAGCCCCTTATACCCGCGTATAAGTCCAAAAAAGAGCAGATAGTTGCAATTCTCGTCCAGATGCAAGTGGCGACAAGCCTCACTACGGTCCACGCGCCTACCGAGATTAGAAAACATCGGATGTGGCGAGAATAACGCAGGTGCTGAGGTATACCCCTTAAGCTCGCTATGTACCTGCTCCGACATATAGATAAAACCGTCTACCGCACCGAGATAATAGTGGTTAAACGGTTTATCTGTCAAATGGTGCTCATGCGGTTCAACATTATCTATTTGGCAGATAACCTTTGTAACACCATTCCGGCGCGCTATGCGGGCTATTGTACCAAAGCAAGGAGCCATAAACGGCGTCCAATACTTCATCAGTACCATATCGGGAGCCTCCTTACGAATACGATTGCCCACAAGTAGCCAATTTATCGGGTTGCAAGTATTTACAATACGCTCAATATGTAGCCCCTCAGGTGCTGGCGTATCAACCGTTTGACTCTTACCTGGAAAAAGCAGCGATGGATACTGTAAAGAGAAGGTGTAAATAACCACCTCATCGCCACGCTTAAGATACTCGCGTGCCATACTCTCCATTATCGTAGCAATACCACCTCTATAGGGGTGTGCAGGTCCGAGAATAACTATTTTCATACTACCTCCACTCAAACGAAGCACGACAAGCTACCACACCGTCGTCACGCGTAATCTCAAACAGCGTAGCTCCTTCCACACTCTGCATACCCACCTTGATAGCCTGTCCATAAAGGCACTCATGGATAAAATGGACATCTATACGCATAGGCTGATTACCCTTAAGGCGCTCAATATCAACCATATCCAACATCAATCCGATATAACGCATAGTATTCATATGGCGATTGAAGTCGATATCACTATACGCCACCTTATGTTCCATAACCACTTCTGGTTCTATGGCTCTGAGTCGACGAGGCTGCTCACAAGGTGGTGGCACCGGACACATATAAGGCGCGTAGAAATCTTCAATGGTATTTAGGTCCACCGGCACACGCTTTACAAGGTCCAACATACACCACTGCGAAAGAGCACTAACAAACACTTTTCCCTCCATATTGGAGAGTGTAAAATTACGCGTAGAGACCAATCGTGTATTCTGGTTAACCCAGGTAGTGAGGTCAAAATTCTCAAACTGCTCCGGGCGGGAGTCAATCTCTATAACCAACTTTGAGAGCACCCAAGTGAGGTTCTTTGGTGCCAAAGTATCAACACCAAATCCCTTACCCTGAGCATCAATACCAGCAGTATTGAGGATATAGTTGCCCAATGAATCGATAGATGCCCTAAGGGTAAAATCGACATTTTGTGTAGCAACCTGATAACGATATGTAGTTTGATTTTCCATAGTGCGAAGGTAATAAAAATTACTCAAAGTACAAAAAAAGTGTTCTCTACATTTTTTCAGACCACCTCAGTCAGTACTTGGGTTTATGAGTATCCTTTCGGGATGGTGTTACTTTTTTTTCAATATTTTTTCACATTTTTTGTATTTCAAAATATTATGCGTAACTTTGACAGCTAATGCGCGTACGCGTACGCATAATCAGCATTGACTTTTTTGTATTTTTTATAAATTTTTATAACCATTATTAAATTAAACAGTATGAAAAACTTATTTCGTTCATTCCTTCTCTCAGCTATTATGCTGACTGCGGGAGTTGCAGTTTCGTGTACTGAAGATGGTAAGAATGAGGGCTATCAAGGCATCCCTACCATCCAAGTAGACCCTATTTCTGTAACTGTAGGGCTTGAAGGCGGCACTACCGAGAATGTTGCTGTCGTAACCCCTGCAGAGTGGACTCTTGACATTGACACCGAGGGTGTTGTTGCAAGTGCTATGTCAGGCAATGGCGATGCTGTAATTACCTTTGAGGTACCTGCAGCAGAGTCTATGCGCACCATCAAGGCAGTATTTACCGCAACTGGCTATGTTAGCGGCTACCCTATCACAAAGAAGGCGAGCGTATCTATCAGCCAGTCTGACTCTGACATTCCAGTAGTAGGCGGTGCATTCGTTTACTATGAGGATGGTGGTGAGTCTGTATCAAAGGTTGACGGCTACTGGCCATATGTTGATGCTTACACTGGTTGGAACCCACAGGGTGGCGAGGGCTTCGATCAGAGCGGTGTTACCTACACTGGTAAGAACGCATCTGTTCGTAACTC
>JAZNTY010000052.1:0-1851 GCA_045592005.1 Alistipes sp.
CTCTTTTTGGTCTATCCGGAGGATATCTTCCTCTCTGTGTTGCCTCTTGCGCACACATATGAGTGTACTATTGGTCTTATTTTGGCTTTTTATCACGGTTCGCATGTTGTCTACCTCGATAAGGCTCCTACCGTGTCAATCCTTCTGCCTGCCCTTAAGGAGGTTCGTCCAACTATTATGCTTACCGTACCACTTATTATCGAGAAGATTTATCGCGGTGCTGTGCTTAAGAAGTTTACCAAAAATGCCTTTATGCGCACCCTCTATGGCGTAGGCTTTATCCGTAAGATGTTGCACCGTATTGCTGGCAAGACCCTTACCAAGACCTTTGGTGGTCGAGTTCGTTTCTTCGGTATCGGTGGTGCAAAGCTCGATGCTACTGTTGAGCAGTTCTTGCTGGAGGCTAAGTTTATCTACGATATCGGCTATGGTCTTACCGAGACTGCACCTCTGCTTGCTGGTGCTGTTGACGGTATGCTCCGTCTTGGCTCTACCGGTCCGCTGCTTCAAGGTGTTGAGGGTCGTATCGAAAATCCTAATGAGGAGGGTATCGGCGAGTTGGTCGTTAAGAGTCCAAGCCAAATGGTGGGTTATTACAAGAACGAAGAGGCTACAAAAGCGGTCTTTACCGAGGATGGCTGGTTCCGCACCGGCGATTTGGCGTGCTTCGATAAGGATGGCTGGCTCTATATCAAGGGTCGTCTGAAGAATATGATTTTGGGTCCAAGTGGCGAGAATATCTACCCTGAGGATATCGAGAGTGTCCTTAATCAGCATGTCTATATCAGTGAGTCTTTGGTTACTGAGTATGAGGGTCATCTTGTTGCCCTTGTAAACATCGATAAGGAGGCTCTTGAGGCTCGTTTCCGTGAAATGGTTGACGATTGGGAGGAGAAAAAGGAGGAGTGGAATAAATATCGTGCCGAGGTTATGGAGGATATCAAACAGTGGGTCAATGCCCGCGTTAACCGCAACTCCCGCATTACCGAAGTTGTCGAGGAAGAGGAGGAGTTCGTAAAGACTCCGTCTAAGAAGATACGCCGTTTCCTTTATGACGGGCGTGGCAAAAAGAAAGAGTAAGAAATCGTTCAGCTCTTATCGCGAGCGGGCAGTCTCTGCTGCATGAAGATAAAGAAGAGACCCCAAAAGGTTTGTATCCAAACTTTTGGGGTCTTTTTGTAATGGTTTTGCGGGGCTACTCCACCACCTCAAAGTCCTCTTTTCCTACACCGCAGATAGGGCATACCCAATCTTCTGCAATATCTTCAAAGGCTGTTCCTGGCGCGATGCCACTATCTGGGTCGCCCACTTCAGGGTCGTATACCCACTCACATACGGTACAACGATACTTTTTCATAGCTGTAAATTTTTATTTAGTTAAAGTACAAAAAACCAAGGCACAAATGTTGCCAAAACTGCTACAGCAAGCAGTAAATATAACATATACCTTAGCGTGCGGCTCTTGATGCTCTTCTTAAAGAACCCATCTACCATCTTCCAATGCAAAACGATATGTAGCAGTAAAAGTACTAAAACTACAATAGCAGACCATAGGTGTATATCACCCCAATCGTGGCGACCCATACCTAAAATTGGGGCACCATGACCTCTACCCTTTGCGCAGGTAGGCATATACTCCATAATAGCCCCGGTAGCACTCATAACTGCAAAGGCGATAATCATCAATACATCAATGATGATGTTTGTCTTAAGTTTGTTCATAGATATAGAGTTTTAGTGTTTGTGGTCAGAACATTCGTGGGCAGCGCAGCCGATGCCTGAGTCGAAGATAAATCCTTTCAGAAAACTCTCCACCACAGCCTCCGTTGAGCCTGAACAGCCGCGAATAAC
>JAZNTY010000053.1:0-4309 GCA_045592005.1 Alistipes sp.
GGCTCTGTGGGTTTGCCGTCATCGTGCCACTGACCAC
This sequence comes from Alistipes sp., assembly GCA_045592005.1. Taxonomy (GTDB): domain Bacteria; phylum Bacteroidota; class Bacteroidia; order Bacteroidales; family Rikenellaceae; genus Alistipes. The sequence continues at coordinate 38 of JAZNTY010000053.1, forward strand.
CTTCGAGCCAGATATCATCGCCCACGCCAATGCCCATCTGCTTGGCAGCCGACTCAGCGACAACCACCGTATTGGGCTCGACAACCCTGCTCAAATCACCCGCCACAGCATCAAACTGAAAGAGCTCAACGACATTAGCATTGCCAAGATGAACGCCGATATCAAACTTATCTAAGTTGTAGTTGTCGCGCTTAACCCATACGCGCTGATAGTCCGCCGAGGGGCGCATTGAAGCCATAAGTTCCACATCGGGACAAAGCTCCATAGTCTCATAACTTACCGGCTGGGGGCAGTTGAGCGACCACGACTCTTCCGACTCGCCCATCTTCGAGGCTCCCCACTCGGCTGAGGCAAGATATATGCGGTCGGAGTCCTCGATTGGGCTGTTGTAGGAGATAGAGTAATAGACCTGCGATGCGATGATGTAAAATGCCACGAAGGCGAGGGTCAAACCGAGCACATTAAGCAGCGATGCGACCTTGTAACGCTTGAGCGTCATCAGGAAATTTTTGAAAGCGATTTTCATATTGTTTGAGTTTTATTTGTTTCGTATTGTTATAGTATTTTGCAAAGTTGCTCAAAGAGGTGTTCAATATTGAGATCATCCTCGCCAAGATAGACTCCAATAAACTCCTTTTCTGGATTGATGTAGAGTATTTGTCCAAGAACACCAAAGGCGTAGTGACCACCTTGATACTGAATGGCAAAATATCCATTTCTACTCTGCATAATAGTATGCACATCATCTTTATAGTAGTTCTTCAAACTCTCTCTGTCGGGGAAGTATCTGCGCTTCATATATTCAACGGCAGTATAACCGCCTCCCTCACTCTTCCAAGAGTTGATTTTTGAGACATCACGATGCTCGGCGTAGTAATCTTGCATCTCTCTTTTACTTGCGAAATCTCTCCTTGACAGGCTCTCATCCTGCGTGCCCCAATACCAAGAGTATGAGTACATATTTGCACTCTGTTTACCTACAATTCGAGGAGATAGTGAAGTGTGAACAAAGGCTGAGTCAATAATCTGCGTATTGTTCCAATTTCCGTCGTTGATATACAGTCTGCCAATCTTTGCCAAGTCGCGCACATTGGTTACAAGCCCTGCATAGCTCTTCGCTACTCGGTGTTTTTTGTCATCAACGCCAATTGATGCACTTTGCTCCATACCCAGAGGTTGCCAAATCTTTGACGATAGATATTCGGCATAGGGTATTCCCGTAGCACGCTCTATCACAACCCCGAGAATTGCTGTTGTAAGCGAGTTGTAATCGTACCTCTCTCCGGGGTTATGGCTAAATCTGGCTCGCTCAATAATTCGCATAGTATTACGCCCCATATACAACTTAGCCATCTTTGAAAATGGATTGAAGGAGTAGTTCTCGTCAAAATCGAGTCCCGCCGTCATATCCAAGAGGTGTTTTATCTTCAACTCCTCAAACATAGGAGCGGCTTGTTTTAACTCTGACAAGTAGTCTGTAACTCTATCCTCCACACTGCGTATATGCCCCTCTTTGAGTGCCACGCCACACAACATGGCTGTTATAGTTTTGGTGACGGAGAATATTTGCGATTGCGTGCTTTTGCTCCACTCCCCAAAATAACGCTCATAGAGTATTGTATCTCGATGGATAATTATGAGTGCAGCATTATCTACGGAGGGTGCTATTGCTTCGTCTATGGTCATTTGTGCCATCTCGCCTTTGCCAAAGTGCATCCACTCAAATCTCATCGTATCGAGCATATGCTCCGACTCTGTAAGTTCTGCGAAACGGAAAGTGTAGTCGCCTTTTGCGATATTCTCCTGCTCAAAAGCACGATAATCATCTACCGAGGCATCGCCATACAGAATTGCTCGTGACACCACGCACGATGTCGTAAGCATCGCCACACAAGCAATAGATAATATGTAATTGAGTATTCTCATAATTCTATCTTATTCTATTTTAATCATATCAATCGGGTTGGCATTGGCAGTGCGCCAAGTGCGGATGATAAGTATCACATATACAATGGCAATCACAACAGCTGCTCCGCAGGCAAAAATCCACCAAGCCAAAGGCTCGCACATAGTTTCGAGCATCTCAAGGTATTTCATTCCGCCCCATACAGCACCGGCTATGCCTGTTACTACCGCAGGAATAACAACCCACGAGATATTAAGACTCAATAGGCTAAGCACCTGCGAAGTTGTGGCACCATTTACCTTGCGGATAGCTATCTCCTTGCGGCGGCGAGCCATCTCGTTGCCCAGATAGCCGATTAAACCAATAAGGGAGATAAGAAGTGTAGTGAGCGAAACAAGCAACACATTATTACGCATATTATCACGATATACAAAACGCTCCTTGACTCTATCCACATAGGGGGTAAGTTGATACTCCCACTCGGAGTGATAATTTTCGGCAATCACTCTATCCAAAGCTTTGATATTCTCAGGCGTTAGTTCAGTAAGTCGTATGCTCATCTGCAAGGTGAGCGGACGGTTAGGATCGTTGTCGATATATGCTGTACGAAATACTGACAGTGGCTCAACAAAACCTCCAGCTTGTGTAAAGTCGCGGATAACACCGACAACCTCGCACCAACCTCCATTTTGCCAATAACTCTTACCTACAGCACCCTCCAACTCCCAACCGTGCTGGCGAACAAACTTTTCGTTAACGATGGTCTTATTGAGTGCATCTTGCTCGTTAAAGTTGCGTCCTGCAACTATCTTCATACCCATAGTCTCGATATAGGCTTCATCAAAATACTCAAAGCGGCAAGAAAATAGTATCTCTTTCTTCTCATAATCATAGACCGGATTACCAAAGTAGCCCCATATAGGATACTGCAAAGAGTGACCTACGCTCTTAACAAACGGCAGGCGTTTCAGCTCTTCGACCATTGCCGAGCGTTGAGAGGTGGTTGCTACAAAGTTCATCGTTATGATACGGTCATAGTCATAGCCGAGATTGGCTTCCAAGATATATTTCGATTGTTGTGATGTGGTAAGTAAAAAGCAGACCACACCCGTTGTGCAAGCTACCTGCACGAAGAGCAGAATGCGTTTCCACCAAGTGCGATTGTCACTACCTCGACGAAAGGCATAACTCATGCTCACGCGTGAGTAAAGTGATGCAGGGATTAAACCTGCCACAAGGAACGACACCACACACACCAACGCCGGAATCCATATGCGTTCCCACGCAAAAAGGTCAACGAGCTGATAGCCGAGCAGCTGATAAATCTCTTGGTGGAGACACGCAATGACAAAGAGAGCCACAAGAATTGCCGCCACAATCATAATAAGTGTCTCGGATAGCAACATCCGGAAGATGTCCCATCGCGATGCTCCATTGCAACGCAGCATTGCGATAGTACGGCTGCGATGCACAAGTGACGACAGGGTCAAAAGCACATAGTTGAGCGCTGCTACAAGGAGTGCCAATACTGCCAAGATGCCATATATCATTTGAGTCTGTCGAATATTATTGTCCACATAAACAACATCTTCAATTGGTACAAGAAAATAATTTGCTTTCCATAATTCCACCATTTTCCTTAATGTAGGATGCTCCTCAATTAGGCGTTGGATTTCTGCCTCGGTCTGAGACTTTGTTATCCCCTCACGAAGTTTTATAAAGGTCGGATAGCTGTCATCCCCTTGCCAATTTGCAGTCGTGGGATTGTAGTCACGAAAACTAACTATATCAAAATCATCGAGCGGATTTGTTACGGGAGGAGTGCGGAAAATACCAGAGACAACATACTCCTGCCCCTGAGTTGTAGGCACGATTTTACCCAATGGATCTTCACTCCCGAATAACAATTCTGCAAGACGCTCAGTGATAAATACCTCGTTATTGGCAACTCCCTCTCGCGAGAGAATATGTTTGGGATCACCGCTCAACACACCGAAGTCCAAGACTGTGAAAAAGTCTTCGCTAACCTCAAGCCATCGAGCATCCATATAACTACTCCCAAGTTTAACCTGCATAAGGCGATCGAAATAGTTTGTAGCGGCTTCAATCGAGGGTATATTTTCTGCAAGCGTGTATGCAACAGGCTCCAATTGTGGTCCAGTTATGCCAAACTGAGGTGAGTTCTCGAATATCTGATATACACGCTCTCTGTCAGTAAAGAAACGACCATAAGAGAGATTTATGCCGACATACGAACAGATTAGCAGCGAAACAACAAGACCTAATGCAAGCGATATAAGTCGAGTTATGGAACTACCACGATTTTTTAGCAAGTAGCGTAGTGAATAGTTTAAGTTTTTCATATC
>JAZNTY010000054.1:0-10929 GCA_045592005.1 Alistipes sp.
GTCAAACCTATTTGGTGCGCGAAAAGCCGAGGAGATAACCACCCATAAAAGAGCCAATACCGCAAGGGTTACACCAGAAGAGGAGGCCAGAGGCGAGAGAGGAAGATAGGAGGCGGGGAAAGTTCGCTTTCACAAAGACTCCTATCTTACGACTATGCAACGAAGTTGCACTCTGCTGGTGTAACAAAAAAAAGACGGTCGTTTGACCGTCTAAGGTAGCGGGAGTGGGACTCGAACCACACGACCTTCGGGTTATGAGCCCGACGAGCTACCAACTGCTCCATCCCGCGATGTATCTTTACTTACGAATGCGAAGTTTCATCGTTTGTGAGTGCAAAGATAGTGCATTTTTTTGTTTGTGCAAAATTTTTCGCAAACTTTTTATTGCGTCGCGTTATAAGCATCTGATTACTTGAGGTATAGACTAAAAAATTTCCAAATCTCTGCTGCGGTATTCATATCGCCATTAGCCCAGGAGTGTTTACCGCCGACAACTTCATAGAGCCAAACCTGATTACCGTTTACGCCATTGATATAACGATGAGCAATGACTTTATTACGGATTAAAGGCAGCTCCTCTGTAACCTCGTGGGTACAGCGGTTCACGGCTGCCCAATAGCCCACAGCACGAGGAACGGAGATATATGGACCCCACTTATCAACCTTTTCAAGATTACTATTCCATTTTGATGTTTTGTCAAGTGTTCCGTGTACCTCCATAACCGGCACAGGGCGTTTTGCCTCAAGTTCTCGATACATCCACTCCATAGTAAGACCCGATATTGGAGCCACTGCAGCAAAGGTATCGGAGGCTTTATAGGCAAGCAGGTAGCTCATCTCTCCACCATTAGAGTGACCTGTAGCAAACACATTGTCTTTAGAAAGACCGTACCTCTTTTGCAAGTGTTTAACAAGGCGCACAGCAAAGCCTACATCGTCGCGCTCCCAGCCCTCGGCAAAGTGGAAATCATAACCTACAGCCCAACAGTGCTTACCCTTGTTGTCCTTAGGTCCTTTAGGGTAGCAAACAGCAAAGCCGTGCTCATCTGCCACAGGATGAAATCCGTAACCCACCGATGGAATATTTCGGCTGCCGTAGCCGTGAAAAGCCATAATCAGCGGAGCATTTGCAGGTATATCTTTTGGCAGATAGAGGTAGTAGGTATACTCTATACCTTTATGCTTAAAGGTATGCTCGGTAAGAGTTCCATTGCCCTGATTTTCAGCTGCAACAGCCACATTCCAAAGGCAGAGGCTTACAAGAAGAAGGAAAAATAGTCTTTTCATATTGCCACGCCGTTACTATCTCTTTAAGCTGTTCATCATCCACTGTGAGCGGGCATTATCCTGCTCCGGATAGGTCCAATGACGCGACTGAGGAACAATCATAATCTCCTTTGGTGCAGAAATCTCATTAATAGCACCCTGAATAGATGTAGGGCATACAACAAGGTCATTGTAGCCATAAGATATCCAGATTGGCGCCTTAAGTCCGCGAGCAAAGTTGACCACATCGTAATACTTAACAGTCTCTAAGCGCTCCTTAGTTGCCAGCTTCTTATTACTGAACAGATATGGCCAAGCATTACCCTGGTCATAGAGGTAACCTGTAAGGTCGCACATAGCCGGATAGAAAGCTGCGCCACACTTAACTTTTGGGTTAAGGTAAGATGTTGTGATAGTCAGAGCACCACCTTGACTACCACCCATAACGCCGATACGCTCACCATCAACAAAGTCGAGTGATGCAAGGAAGTCAATAGCGCGAGCACAACCGACAAAGACACGCTTGTAGTAGTACTTATCCTTATCATCAACATTGGCAGATGGATAGTGCATCAGAGAGCCTTGCTTGAGAGTCTCATAAATACGCTCATCCGCAAGAACTGTAGGTATGCCGTGAATGCCCACTTCAAATGTCACAAAGCCATTCTCAGCCTCGGTGTAGTATCCCTTACGAGAACGACAACCTGCGCCTGGAACGATAAGTATTGCCGGACACTTACCCTCATAATTTGCAGGCACGCAGAGGGTGCCATATATACGGGAGCCCTTTCTAAAGCTCTGGAAAGATGCCGAGTAGACCTTAACTTTTGGAGTACACTTCTCAGGCACAAGGTCAAGTTGCGGAAGCATATCTATTTTAGCATTCTTCTCTATTTCCGCCCTCCAGAAGTCGGCAAAGTCCTTTGGCATAATGGTCTTAGGCTCGATTTTCTCCTTCTCAAAGGCTGCTGTAGCGCACTCATCATACTTCTTGCCACCAACATTTGCCCATACGCGGCAACGGAGGAAACCAGGCTTTTTCATCGTGTGACCTGTAAAGGCTATTTTGCCATCAGCAAGGGTCTTGTCGCCCTTCTCAAGTGGGGCAAGGAAGTCCTCCGAAATCTCATAGTAGATTTGTGCATCCTTAATTGGGGCATTACTACAATCGGTCACAGTTACACTGAATACGGGCTTCTCACCGCAGTTGTAGCACCAATCGGCATGGTCGGGCGTTACAGTAACCTTTACAAACGACTGTCGCGGAGAAGCAGTCATTACAAATGATGCACCACAGAGGATAAGCATCAGATAGAGAGCGAGTTTTTTCATTTTATTATCTATTTAGTGATTAAAAACTATTCAAAGGTAGGAAAATTTCCGCAAAAATACTAAATTTGCCTTGTGAAAAAGTTATCTATCATAGTTGCTACATACAATAGAGCGCAATCGCTCCTCCGCACTTTAGAGTCCATAGTGCTACAAACTGCTGACCCTTCGCTGTGGGAGTGCATAGTAGTTAACAACAACTCCACAGACAACACCGTTGAACTCTTTGAAAACTTCGTCGCTGACCACAAAGTTTTTAACCTTAAGATGGTAACGGAGCCAAAGCAAGGGTTGTCAAATGCCCGCAACTGCGGCATCAACGCTTCAACGACAGAGTATATCGCCATAATCGACGACGACGAGAGCGTTGAGAGGAGTTTTGCTGAGAGCTATATAGAGTTCTTCGACTCATTTCCTGATGCTGTTGCAGCGGGTGGTGCTGTTAGGGCATGTTACGAAAGCCATAAACCTAAATGGATGTCACACTACACTGAACAGATGATTGCCAACCCGATAGACATAGATATCGTTGTGACCCTATTCCCTAAGAACAGAGTGCCCGCAGGGGGTAATATGGCATTCCGCCGCAGAGTCTTTGAGGAGGTGGGTATGTTCAACCCTCAACTCGGCAGAAATGGACAAAGTCTTACCGGAGGCGAAGAGAACGACCTCTTTGCTCGTCTGCGCAGCGTAGGATATCCACTCTATTTTGTTCCATTCGCTGCTATATATCATCATATACCGGATAGCAAACTGACAGATGACTATTTCGATAGTCTAAGCTATAATGTGGGTCGCAGCAAACGACTGCGCACACAGAATGATAGCGAACTTATATCCCTGATACATAGCGAGAAACGCAAGCAGGTAGCAACCTATATTCTTGCCCTGTTATACTTAATAACTCTGCAACCGCTCAAAGCAAAATATCTGTTGCGGATGAGACAAAATATCTTTAGGGGGGTAAAAGAATAAGAGGTTGTCCAACAAGTTTTGAAGGGCAACCTCTTTTCCTTAAAGTTGTATAACAAGAGGGTGTTTACACACTATGCTATGGCGAAGCAACCAAAAGGAACTTAACGCAGAAAACACCTTGTTAGACAGTCTCTTATTATATATGATTTATATCTATACCTATCAATCTACTCTTCAGGGGCGAACATAGGGTCCCAAGCTGGAAGCATAATAGGTTTTTGGTCGAGCATCTTAAGCACATCTTCCGGGATATACTTACGCTCGGCAACAAGGCGGAACATATACTCATCGAACCACTCATCAGTCATAATAACATTACCCCGATAGCCACTCGATGCGCCCCAACTATTCTCCACCATCCACTTTACAGGCTTGCCATCGCTATTGACATCAACAGCAATAAGAGTCATTGCGTGAGAAGAGCCGCTGGCAAAGGTCTGTATGCGCTGTCTCTTATCCATCGAAAACGAGGTGTCAAAGAGCGACTCGTAGTCCAGATTTTTCAGGTCCAGGACACCCTTCTTGCGGTCAAAGAATTTACCGACATCACAAGAGAAGTACATTGCCGTATTATCCTTGATAGAGGCAATAGCAATCTGTTTGATGCGCTCAATAGGCAGGTTGATGTAGAGCCAATTTTCGCCATCATAAACATGGCGGTCGTAGTCAATCTCATAGACCTTACCATACTCGCGTGTAGGGTCGTTCATAATCATAACATAGTTATTCTCCAAATCCTGACCCACAAATTCATCATAGAAGCTCTTTGGGGTATAGCGCTTGGTAGAGACCTTCTCGCCCTTTTTATTATAGCGTGTCCACTCAAATTCTGTCGGAGGCACACCTAAGCACTTTACCAAAATGCCATAAATCTCGGTCAGCATCTTAGTCTTAAGCTCTGCGCTCTCAGCACCCTTAGCCGCACGAAGTTCAAGGGCATATTGGCGCAACTTAAGCGAAAGAATGGTGCGCATATTGCGGGTATTATCGCTCTGGTAGGTCTCAGGCATAGCCGACTTTGGCACAGCTCCATATTTCATTATAAGATTTGACACGCCTGTAAACTGACCGCCGTCGCCAATAGGATTTTTAAGCAGCCACTCCACCTTACGATCATCAAGAGGCAACTTGCGAGTATCAATAATTCCCTGCAAGAAGAGGTTTGACTTCTCTAACAAATCGTAAAAGGAGAGATAGTTCTGCGAGAACTCAAACGATTCAAGTTCGTGTTTATCAATCATCTTGGCTCGCAACACATTAAGACCCGTAAAAAGCCAGCACCTACCTGATGATTTTTGGTCCGTAATACCTACTGTCTTAACGCGGTCCGAGAAAGAGGTATCACACATTGCCAAATTATCGCCATTGACAGCCAGCGTTGTGATAGATGTTGTTGCAAGGGCATTTTTAGCCATACGCTGAGCCGGCGTGCCTTGATAGCCTGTGCGTATCTGCTCCATAATTGCAGCATCAATACCTCCACTCTTTTGCGCTACGGCTGTAATAGTAATAAGCGCACACAGAATAATAAATACTCTTTTCATATTCTATAACTATTTAATTAACATCGGTCTAAGAATTTTTACCCATTCAGCATAACCCTTTGCATTGAGGTGTAACTTGTCGTTAAGAAATTTACTTGCATCAATCTCCCCATTTTCAGTAAGCAGAGGGGTGCAAGTGTCAACATAAATAACCTGGTCGCTAATCTCTGCATATTCACGCATAAGGGAGTTGTAGGTCACTTGACGGTCACGAATAGCCTCACGGCGCTGGTTATGCTTCATAGCAAGGAAGTACACGGGTACACCAGGATAGTCCACCTCTATGCGCTTAAAGAGCACGCGAACAAGGTCAAATAGTTCGCCGACAGTAATATTAACCTCCGGTTTTGTCCTAAGGTCATTGTCGCAGTAGAACACAAAAGCCTTTGGTTTATAGTGAGCCATAACAGTACTATAGTTATACAGTAGGTCGCGTAGCGTAGCACCGCCATAGCCACGATTAACGACAGTCAGAGGAGCAAAATCCTCCTTCAGACTCTTCCATAGACGGATAGAGGAGCTTCCAAAGAACATCACATCGCACTCACTCGGCTCTGTTTCTGCCCTTTCGCGCAGAGCCTTGATATCCTTATCTTCATAGCGGAGTATCCACGCCATATCGCAAGAGCGTTGAACAGGAAGGCTCTCTTTAATCTCAAAAGTTGTAGCTGGCGTTGTTTTATTCTCCTCAGAAACACAGCCTGAGCACAACAGCAATACAAAAAGGGCAAATAAAATTTTCATAGCGTATATGGTTAAATCTTTTCAACAAAGATAAGTTTTTTCTTGCACAACACCAAAAAGGTTACTAAATTTGTGACAACAAACCACATTATGGTATGGACCATTCAGTATTACTTCTGGCGTCACAATTCGCCGAATACGGAGGTTGGGTTCCCGACAGCCAATTTTTTGACCAGATGGGCTCCACATATCTTCTTGCACACGGTTTAGGAGCAACTGTCGACGATGCTAAAACCAACTTTACCATAGAGGATGAGGGCGAGTATAAAGTATATGTTCGCACCCGAAATTGGACCGCCTATTGGTCTTCAGCGTCCACACCTGGTATCTTCGATGTCACTATAGACGATAACAATATCGGCACTTTTGGCAATCAACGCTCCGAGTGGCATTGGCAGCCAGGTGGCTCCATACACCTTACCAAAGGAGAGCATGCCGTTGTCGTACACGACCTTACGGGCTTTGACGGCAGATTTGACGCCATACTGCTAACAAAGTCAAACAGAGCGCCTAAAGATGATATAGAGTCATACCGTACCTTGCGTAAACGCCTACTCGGGCTCCCTCTGTCGCCAAAGCGCGCAGGGTCGTACGACTTTGTTGTTGTTGGTGGTGGTGTAGCGGGTATGTGCGCCGCCATAGCAGCAGCAAGAACAGGTTCGCGTGTGGCGCTGATACAAGACAGAATGGTCTTGGGTGGCAACAACTCCTCCGAGGTGCGTGTAGGTTTAGGCGGCAGGCTTAATATAGGCTTATACCCATCATTAGGCTATCTACTCAACGAGTTTGCCCCCGTAACAAAGGGAAATGCTCGCACAGCCGAGGTGTATGAGGATGATAAAAAGCTCGCTGCCGTGCTTGCCGAGAAGAGGATAAAGCTCTTCTTGGGCTACAGAGTAACTAAGGTAAATAAGCGGGATGACAAAATAGTCTCTGTCGTTGCCACAGATATCATAAATCACAACCGGATTACCATATCGGCTCGCCTCTTCGCCGACTGCACAGGCGATGCTGTTTTGGGCGTACTTGCAGGCGCACAGTGGCGTATGGGGCGTGAGGCACAGAGCGAGTACAACGAGCCTTCGGCGCCTGAAAATGCCGACGATATGACTATGGGCGCCTCTTTGCAGTGGTACTGCTTAGAGGATAGCGTCAGCAGGAGCTTTCCAGATATAGATTGGGGTCTGAAACTCGACGAACAGAGTGTTCAGGTTGTACGCCGCGGACAATGGTATTGGGAGGTAGGTATGCGCGATGACCAGATTGCCGATGCCGAGCGTATACGCGACTACGGTATGTATGTAGCCTACTCTAATTGGGCATACCTAAAAAACAGATACTCCAAAAAAGAGGATTACACTAACAGCTATCTGGGTTGGGTAAGTTATGTTGCCGGTAAGCGCGAGTCGAGAAGGCTTTTAGGCGAATTTGTCCTCAAAGAGCAAGATTTGAAACAGTATATCATCTACCCTGACGGCTCGGCATCTACATCGTGGTATATAGACCAGCACTATCCCGACCCTGAAAACAGCAAGCGTTTTCCTGGGCAGGAATACCTCTCTTGCGGTCATCTTGACCCTATGGGTTTCTACCCTATTCCGTATCGCTGCTTCTGTTCAAAGGATATCAGCAATATGTTTATGGCGGGTCGTAATATCTCGGTAACACATATAGCCTTAGGCACCGTTCGTGTAATGCGCACAACGGCAATGATGGGCGAAGTAGTAGGTATGGCTGCTACAATATGTCGCCGCCGCAAGGCTCTGCCGCGCGATATCTACACCTTCCACCTTGAGGAGCTGAAGGCGATGATGCGCCGCGGTGTAGGCAGAACAGATATGCCTTATACTCAGATTTATACGCTGATAGATACCACTGCTGCCCGCAGCGAAGATTGTTAACACTAAAACAAAGAAATAACAACTAAAAAACAGACAACATGAAACTAAACAATTCAAATTCGGTAATGGTTTTAGCCACCACCTTTGCCGACAAAGGCGATTGGACTGTAGAACAACAGTTTGTATTACAAATGGGTTCCTCCTATCTGTTGGCGCACGGCATTGGCACCCCGCTTGCCAAAGATGCAGTAACAACAGTAACTGTTCCTTGCGATGGCGAGTATAACATCCTTGTTCGTACCAAAAACTGGACAAAGCATTGGTCTGATGGACCTACACCAGGTATCTTCTCAGTACTCATTGATGGTCAAAGCGATGGCACAACCTACGGCACCGACTCTGTAAATTGGTATTGGCAGAGAGGTGGAAAAGTGAAGCTCAGCGCAGGCGAACACACCATTGCCCTACACGATTTGACAGGTTTTGACGGTCGCTGTGATGCCGTAATACTCACAACCGAAGATTACACACCATCAGAGAGTCTTGAGGAGTACTTTGCTCTTCGTGAAACACTGCTTGGCAAGGCAGCTCCAGAGGATAAGGGGAGCTACGACTTTGTAGTTGTCGGCGGCGGCATATCAGGCATCTGCGCAGCGCTGGCTGCCTCTCGTTTAGGTCTTAAGGTGGCGCTTATTCAAGATAGATATGTCCTTGGTGGAAATAACTCTTCCGAGGTGCGCGTAGGACTTGGCGGTCAGATTAATATTGACCCATATCCATCACTTGGTTACCTGCTCAACGAGATTGGACCAGATAGAATTGGTAACGCCCGCGGTGCACACCACTATCAGGACGATAAGAAGATGAAGGTCGTGCTTGCCGAGAAGAATATCTCGCTCTTTATGGGTTACACCGTTATAGAAGTTACAAAAGATGGCGACAAGATTGCCTCCGTTGTGGCTCAGGAGGCTACAGCACAAAACCGTATTAAGATTTCGGGCAAATATTTCTCAGACTGTACGGGCGATGCACACTTAGGATATATGGCTGGCGCCGAGTGTCGTATGGGTCGTGAGGCAAGAGCTGAATTTAACGAGCGATTAGCACCTGAAGTGGCTGACGATATGACTATGGGCGTATCTATTGAGTGGTACTGCGAAGATTGGAATACCCCTTGCTCCTTCCCTGACTCATTAGATTGGGGTTTGCGCCTTGACGAGTATACCGTTGAGCCGGTACACCGCGCAAATTGGTATTGGGAGGTCGGTATGATGGACGACCAGGTTGCCGATGCCGAGAAGATACGCGACTACGGTATGTATGTAGCCTACTCAACCTTCTCATACTGCAAAAACCGCTACTCAAAGAAGGAAGATTGGACCTGCACACACCTTACTTGGGTTAGTCATGTATCAGGTAAGCGCGAGTCTCGCCGTATTATGGGCGACTACATCCTGCGAGAGCAAGACCTTACCCGTCCTATCCGCCACGAGGATGAAACCTGCACAACTACCTGGCGTATCGACCAGCACTACCCTATGGAGAAGAATAGCAAGGACTATCCAAATCAGGAGTGGCTATCATACGGTGTTCTGACACCTATTGACTTCTACGCCCTGCCTTACCGCTGCTTCTACTCAAAGGATATTGCCAATATGTTTATGGCGGGTCGAAATATCTCCGTAACCCACATCGCGCTGGGCTCTACCCGCGTAATGCGCACCTGTGGACTTATCGGCGAGGTTGTCGGTATGGCAGCAGCTGTCTGCGCTCGCCGCGATGCTTATCCACGCGATGTATATACAACCTACTTTGAGGACCTTAAGGAGTTGATGCGCAAAGGTACAGGTCGTACAGATGTCCCTTATACTCAGTTCTATCATCAAGTAGACCGCACCGGACATCAGGCTGAGGACCGTTAGTCTCAACATTAATTAGACTTATAACAGAGAGAGGGTCGCCCGCATGGGCAACCCTCTCTTGCATTTAGATTATAGATTACTATTGAAGAACTGAGCCATTAACAGTAACCACACCTGTATTGGTACAAGTTGCAGTATCAACAGTAGTCTCTTCAGCACTGTGACCAACCAAAATGTTAACAAACTCTACATTACCAGCATTTATGATAGTCATATTACCACTGTTAGTAGCACCTGACACAACAGCACCAGCCTTCTTATTATCGCCCAAAATAGTACCAGCATAGAATGGACCGGTAGAATTATTCATATCAACCGTAATATTACCATTATTAACACATCCGGTCATATCCTCTTGCTGAGCGCCTGCAACACCTGCAACATAGGTAATATCGCCATCTTCAAATACTCCGGTAACCCTAATATCTATATCGCCTTTGTTTGTGCACTTATCAACACCATTATTTGCCAAACCAACGATACCACCGCAGTAGTTAGCCTTAGCATTGTCTGTTGTAAATGAGAGTTTTACACCCTCCTTAACAGTACAATTAGAAATAGTTGCAGTACGGTCTGATGCGGTCTTAATCTGACCTACGATACCTGCGAAACGAAGAGAACCAGCCGAACCAACGGTTGTTGCTGTAAAGTCTGCATTGAGGTGACAGTTGTCAACAACTACAGTAACATAGCCTGCCAAACCAGACAAATAGAGAGCACCACCGTCCTTAGATACTCCAAGAACATTTACAACTACCGGAGCATTTACAGCACAATTAATCATAGAACCCTTAGTCTCGCCTACGATACCAGCAGAGTAGTTCTCATAAGTTTTGTGTGCAATATTTACCTGAGCATTAGAGGTACAACCAATAACATCGCCTGTAGTGTAACCTACAACACCTGCGTGCCAACCCTTAGTACCGCCTGAAATCTTACAGTTGTTGTTAATATTAACAACACCATAGTTATGGCAGTTCTCAACAGGATAGTCTGCGCTATATACATTGTAAACTCCTGAGCAACCAACTACACCACCAAATACTGAACCACCTTGTGAACCCGCACCATCTGCATCCTGAGTACCGGCAGCCCAAACACCATTAACATAGAGTTCGCCATGGTTATCACAATCCTTTACCTTGAACAGATTACAACCAATCACGCCACCAGCAGCCGGACGAGTACCACCCTGATTAAGGTCATCTACCGGAGTAGTAAATGATACCTTACCATAGTTATCACAGCCCTCTATATCAACCTGAGCATAACCTACAACACCACCAACATTTCCGTAAGTACCGCTGT
>JAZNTY010000055.1:0-14251 GCA_045592005.1 Alistipes sp.
CACTCGAAATGCGGTGAACGGGTAACTGTTCCGGGGGTTCGAATCCCTCCCTCTCCGCCAATAGACGCAGAGCAGACGACTTAAAAGTCGTCTGTTTTTGTCTTGTGTATATACATTCGTGCAAGCACACATCCATAAAACAAAGAACCCGGCGTTATACCGAGTTCTTCATCGTAATTAAAGTAAATATTACTTTTAGTAGCTCTTTGCGAATAATACGCGACAGTGTGAAGGTTTGCCGGTAAAGATACACTTACCCTCCTCTGGCTCAGCATCGACAGGTATACAACGGATGGTTGCTTTTGTAGCATCTTTTATAGCCTGCTCAGTCTCTGGAGTGCCGTCCCAATGGGCTGAGATAAAGCCTCCCTTATTATTAAGGACCTCAACAAATTCATCCCAAGTATCAACTTTAGTAATCATTGAGTCGCGGAAGTCAACAGCCTTCTTGAAGATATTTGCCTGAATTTCATCGAGCAGAGCGGCGATATATTCAACAATACCCTCCTGAGATACTGTCTCTTTTGTCAATGTGTCGCGGCGAGCAAGCTCGATAGTACCATTTTGCAAATCACGCTGACCCAAAGCCAAACGGATAGGTACTCCCTTAAGTTCATACTCTGCAAACTTAAAGCCCGGACGGAGGTTATCTCTGTCATCAACCTTTACGCGAATACCCAAAGCTGCAAGACCATCAGCTATCTCATTCATCTTTGCACGCGCAGCAGCCAACTGTTCCTCGCCCTTATAGATTGGAACTATTACAACCTGAATAGGCGCGAGCTTTGGAGGCAACACTAAACCGTTATTATCTGAGTGTGCCATAATCAGCGCACCCATAAGGCGTGTAGATACGCCCCAAGAGGTAGCCCACACATAATCCAATTTACCCTCGCGATTAGCATATTTCACATCGAAAGCCTTTGCAAAGTTTTGACCTAAGAAGTGAGATGTACCACACTGCAAAGCCTTTCCATCCTGCATAAGACCCTCTATTGTCAGAGTATCCTCAGCTCCGGCAAAACGCTCATTTGGAGACTTATGACCAACTATTACAGGCAAACACAACCATTCGTGTGCAAACTTTTGGTATACATAAATCATCTTTGTTGCCTCCTCTATAGCCTCCTCGCGAGTCTCGTGAGCAGTATGACCCTCCTGCCAGAGGAACTCTGCAGTACGCAGGAATAGTCGGGTACGCATCTCCCAACGAACAACATTTGCCCACTGATTACAGAGGATTGGTAGGTCGCGATATGAGGTTATCCAATTTTTATATGTATTCCAAATAATAGTCTCCGATGTAGGACGAACAATAAGTTCCTCCTCAAGGCGAGCATCTGGGTCTACAACAATACCCTTACCTTCAGGGTCGTTCTTAAGACGATAGTGTGTAACTACTGCACACTCCTTTGCAAAACCCTCAACATGATTTGCCTCACGCGAGAAGAAAGATTTTGGAATAAATAGTGGAAAATAGGCATTTTGCACACCTGTTTGCTTAAACATATCATCCAAAACACGCTGCATTCTCTCCCAGATAGCGTAACCGTATGGCTTAATAACCATACATCCGCGTACTGCCGAATTTTCAGCAAGACCAGCTTTAACAACTAAATCGTTATACCACTGTGAGTAATTCTCCTCCGACTTAGTAAGGTCTTTTAACTCAATTGCCATATAATAGTTTATATTCTAAGTATTAATTATTCTTTTTACAGAGTTGCCAAAAACTCTGATACATTTTTCTCTATACGAGCTGCTACATCAGAAGTATCTGCCTTAACAAACTTCTCTCCGGTAATATTTTCATAGAGTTCTATGTAACGCTCGGTTATGGAATTAACAATCTCCTCTGTCATCTCAGGTACTTGCTCTCCCTCTTGACCTTGGAAACCATTTGCCATAAGCCATTCGCGGACAAACTCCTTGCTGAGTTGCTTTTGCTTCTGACCGGCAGCAAGACGCTCAGCATAACCTTCAGCATAGAAGTAACGCGAAGAGTCCGGAGTATGTATCTCATCCATAAGGTAAATAACACCATTCTTTTTACCAAACTCATACTTTGTATCAACCAAAATAAGACCCATTTTGGCAGCTATCTCTGTACCGCGAGCAAAAATGGCACGGGTGTAAGCCTCCAACTGCTCATAGTCCTGACGACTAACAATACCGCGAGCGATAATCTCCTCCTTTGATATATCTTCATCGTGACCCTCATCAGCCTTTGTTGTAGGGGTAATTATCGGCTCTGGAAAACGCTGGTTCTCAACCATACCATCAGGCATAGTCACACCGCAAATAGTACGCTTGCCTGCTTTATACTCTCTCCAAGCATGACCAGAAAGATATCCACGAATAACCATCTCAACCTTAAAAGGCTCGCACTTATGACCTACTGTAACCATAGGATCCGGCACTGCAATCTTCCAATTTGGCAAAATATCTGTTGTCGCATCAAGAAACTTTGCTGCAATCTGGTTCAATACCTGTCCCTTAAAAGGAATACCTTTCGGCAATACTACATCAAAAGCCGAAATACGATCAGAAACCATCATTACCAAGTAGTCACCATCTATGCTATATACATCGCGCACCTTACCTACATAGTGGTTTTGCTGCCCCTTAAAGTTAAAATTAGTCTTTACTATCGCTTCCATAATTGTATGTTTTTGATTTCAAACTGCAAAGTTAAATATTTTTTTCTGAAATTCCTATAATATATTGTATAGTGGCACTTTAACAAACACAAAGAGGTTGACCAAATGGTCAACCTCTCAACATAAACACATCCACTATTAATGTATTGCAATCATATTTAGAATAGATTTTTCAGCAGCTTTACGGGTCTGTTCATCAAGTTCTATTTCAGGCGACTCGTTTTCAAGGGTCGTAAGTATATTTTCAAGGGTTACCATCTTCATATAACGGCATTCATTACAACCACATGTAGAGTCAATAGGAGGAGCCGGAATAAATCTCTTTTCAGGGTATTTTCGGCGCATTTCAGCCAATATGCCGGCTTCAGTAACCACAATAAACTCTGAGGCATCTGTTTCTCCACAATACTCCAAAATACCGGCTGTAGAGCCTACATAATCTGCAACAGAGGCAATCACAGCCTTACACTCCGGATGAACAACGATTTTTGCATCAGGATGAGCTTTTTTTAGGTCTAAAATTTTCTCTAACGAGAACTCTTCATGCACATGACAAGCTCCATCCCAAAGCACCATATTATCTCTGCCGGTAAGACGCTTTATATAGCCACCCAAATTACGATCAGGACCGAAGATGATAGGTTGATTTTCCGGGATACTTTTAACAACTTGAAGGGCATTAGAGGAGGTACAGCAGATATCTGTCAAAGCTTTAACACCGACGGTTGTGTTAACATAAGAGATAACCAAATGGTCAGGATATTTCGCCTTAAAAGCGGCAAAAGCTTCAGCATCGCAAGATTCTGCCAAAGAGCAGCCGGCTTCAAGGTTAGGTATAAGCACCTTTTTGTTAGGCGAGAGTACCTTCGCAGTCTCTGCCATAAAGTGAACACCGGCAAAGAGAATTATATCTGCATCTATCTGTTGTGCTTTAACAGAGAGAGCTAAAGAGTCTCCCAAAAAGTCGGCAACAGCCTGCACTTCAGGACGGGTGTAGTAGTGCGCCAAAATTACGGCATTCTTCTCTTTTTTTAGTTGCGCAATGCGAGCAGCCAGCGCCGCGGAGTTTTCAACCATAGCTGTTGTTATTTTTTATTATTTAATATTTTAATTATAAATAAATATATAAAATTATATATTCAATAATAACTATAAAGGCTGTTGAAAGTGTTAGTAACTTTTTCGGTTTAGCTCCTTTGTTATTATCTTTTAGTAAATATTTTTTTTACACTCTCTAACTACTTGATAAGTAGCATTACAGAGAAGTTTTTAACAAATGTTAACAACTGTTTTCAACAAATAAACATACTTTTTTATCAACATTTGAGGTAAAAAAAAGAGGTATAAAGTGTTGGTAAATTTTGAAAACTTTTCTCTTTTTTGTAACACTCTAAAAACTCTCAAAGTTATTAACTACAACTTACAATTAATTAACAATCTTTCATCAACTTTTCAACAACTTTTTGAGCAGCCTGACGATAATATTTCTCAACTTCAGCAACTGAGGAAACAGCAGGCTTACCATTGTCACTACCCTCCATAATAGCTTGAATAATAGGTATTTGCGCTAAAAGTTCAACACCGGCAGTTTCGGCATAACGAGAAGCGCCGCCATTGCCAAAGATGTAGTAGCGATTGTTCGGAAGTTCGGCTGGTGTAAACCATGACATATTCTCAATAACACCCAGCACAGGAATGTTAACATTCGGGTTGCGGAACATCTCGACTCCCCTAATAACATCAGCCACAGCCACTTGCTGAGGAGTTGATACAATAACAGCACCATCAATATTTAATTCACTAATTATTGACAAATGAATATCGCCCGTTCCAGGAGGTAAATCAATAAGAAGATAGTCCAATTCTCCCCACTGTGTCTGGTGGATAAGCTGTCGCAGTGCGCTGTTTGCCATAGTGCCTCGCCACAGCAAAGCATCAGTAGGTCGAATGAACATTGCTATAGAAATAATTTTGATACTACCTACCTGAGCAGGTACTATATAATCATTTCCATCAACCTGCACAGCATCAGGCAAATATTCCTCAACACCAAACATTTTAGATTGTGAAGGACCATAGATATCGGCATCTAAAACACCTACTCTATAGCCGGCGTTTGATAAAGCTACAGCGAGATTAGAGGTTACGGTACTCTTTCCTACTCCACCTTTACCTGAGGCTATGGCTATAACCTTATCTACAGTAGAGGTGGTAGTGTTGCGATGTAGTTGTTCAACTTGCTCTTTGCGCTTAGCAGCACTATTGTCCACCTGCTTGATAAAGACTGTGATACTATGTTGTGGATAGTGCTCTGTAAGAAGGTGCTCTACCCTATTTTTTATTTTTATTGCAAATGGGTCACGCGCCTTACGAAAACGCAAAGCTACGGTAACCTTCTGCTCGGTGGCAGAAATACTCTCTACAAAGCCTCCGTCTACCAGATTTTCTTCACTCTCCGGATGAACAACAGAGGCAAGTATTGCTCTAATTTCTCTATCCATAGTGTTTTAATATGCATTATAACGACAAAGATACAAAAAAAAGTACTAACTTTGTCGCTTAAATAGTATATAAATATAAGTATAAGGTTATGTCAAAAGAATTTAAGAGATATTTGGTTACTTCAGCTCTACCGTATGCCAATGGACCGGTGCATATTGGTCATTTGGCTGGTGTTTATATCCCATCGGATATCTATACCCGCTATCTGCGTCTGCGTGGACGAGATGTTCTCCATATCTGTGGTAGTGACGAGCACGGAGTACCAATCACTATTAAGGCTAAGAAGGAGGGTATTACCCCTCAGCAGGTTGTAGACCGCTATCATGAAATTATCAAAGGTGCTTTCGCAGGTTTGGGTATCGATTTTGATATCTACTCTCGCACCTCATCCGATATGCATACCGTTACAGCCTCAGACTTTTTTCGTAAACTCTATGATGGTGGTAAATTTATAGAGCAGACCTCAGAGCAGTATTATGATACTGAGGCAAAGATGTTCCTTGCCGATCGTTATATCATGGGTCGATGCCCTAAATGTGGTAATGAGCGCGCTTATGGCGACCAATGTGAGGCTTGTGGTTCAACACTCTCGCCAGATGAACTTGTTGAACCTCATTCAACTCTCTCTGGCTCGGTGCCTGTAAAAAAATCTACAACACATTGGTACCTACCTCTTAATGATTATGAACAGATGCTTCGCGAGTGGATATTGGAGGGACATAAAGAGTGGAAAACAAATGTCTACGGTCAGTGTAAAAGCTGGTTGGACGGTGGTCTGCAACCGCGCGCGGTAAGTCGTGATTTGGATTGGGGTATACCTGTACCTGTTGAGGGCGCTGAAGGTAAGGTTCTCTATGTTTGGTTTGATGCTCCAATTGGCTATATATCTGCTACTAAGGAACTTACAACTGATTGGGAAAAGTATTGGAAGAGTGAAGATACAAAACTTGTCCATTTTATTGGTAAGGATAATATCGTTTTTCACTGTATCGTTTTTCCATCAATGTTAAAGGCTCACGGCGACTATATTTTACCTGAGAATGTTCCTTCAAACGAGTTCTTAAACCTTGAAGGCGATAAGATTTCCACTTCACGAAATTGGGCTGTATGGTTGCACGAATATCTTGAGGATATGCCGGGCAAGGAGGATGTTTTGCGTTATGTTCTCTGCGCAAATGCACCTGAGACTAAGGATAATGACTTTACTTGGAAGGACTACCAGGCTCGTAATAATAATGAACTTGTGGCTGTTCTTGGTAACTTCGTAAATCGAGCACTTGTGCTTACCCAGAAGTACTATGGAGGTGTTGTTCCGGCTTGCGGAGAGCTGACAGAGTACGACAATCAGACCATAGCAGAACTCTCTACTATCAAGTCGTCGTTGGAGAATAATATCGAGAACTATCGTTTCCGCGAGGCTCTTAAAGATGCTATGAATTTTGCCCGTATAGGTAATAAATATCTTGCAGATAGTGAGCCGTGGAAGTTGGTAAAGACTGATACTGAGCGAGTTAAGACTATTTTGAACATCGCTTTACAGATTACTGCAAATATTGCTACGGCTATTGAGCCGTTTATGCCATTCTCAGCTGCAAAAATTATTAAGATGCTTGCTGTTGAGAAGTTTAATTGGGATTCTTTGGGTTCTATGGAACTTATTGCTGCTGGACACACTATTGGTACCCCTGCCCTACTCTTTGAAAAGATAGAGGATGAAACCATTCAGCGTCAGCTCGATAAACTTGAGGCTACAAAGGCTGCAAATGCCGCGGCAGAGGTTAAGGCTGAGCCGCAGAAGGAGGAGTGTAGTTTTGATGACTTCCAGAAGATAGATATCCGCGTATCTACCATTGTTGCAGCTGAGAAGGTTGCCAAGACCAAGAAGTTGCTCAAGTTAACAGTTAATACAGGTATTGATGAGCGTACAATTGTTTCGGGTATAGCGGAGCACTTCACTCCAGAAGAACTTGTTGGCAAACAGGTGCTTGTTTTGGTTAATCTTAAACCTCGTGAGTTGAAGGGTATAATGTCGCAAGGTATGATACTTATGGCTGAAGATGCTACAGGTAAATTACGCCTTCTACAACCTTCTGAGGAGGTTAAACCTGGTTCTATTGTTGGTTAATGTTCCACGAGGAACAATTTTGAGACAATGAAAGAACTTAATTGGGATAACTTAGGTTTTGACTTCAATCCGACAGGTGGAGAGAATGTTCGTTATTACTTTAAGGATGGTGTATGGTCTGAGGCTCAATATACCACTGATGAGTATATTCCGGTACATATCTCTTCTGCTTGTTTGAATTACGGTTTGCAAGCATTTGAGGGTCTGAAAGCCTTTAGGGGAGTTGATGGTAAGGTTCGACTTTTTAGACCGCACGCTCATGCTAAGAGAATGGCTTCCGGTGCGCGAAAGCTCTGTTTACCAATGGTTTCAGAGGAATTTTTCGTGGAGTGTTGTGTGGGTATTGTTCGTCGGAATTTACAGTTTTTACCCCCTTATGAGTCCCGTGCGGCTCTATATGTTCGTCCTTTGCTTTTTGGAACAAAACCTTGCCTTACGGTCCAGGCTTATCGAGAGGCTGGTTTTTGTGTCTTTGCAACACCGGTAGGACCATATTTTAAGGAGGGTA
The DNA here is from genome assembly GCA_045592005.1 of Alistipes sp. Taxonomy (GTDB): domain Bacteria; phylum Bacteroidota; class Bacteroidia; order Bacteroidales; family Rikenellaceae; genus Alistipes. The sequence goes on from JAZNTY010000055.1 coordinate 7,796, forward strand.
TACATCCGATAAATGCTATTATAAATCGTAATCAAGACCGTTCTGCCCCACTCGGCACAGGAGATGTTAAGGTTGGTGGAAACTACGCTTCAAGTATGCTCTCTTGTCAGGAGGCGCACGATTTAGGATACAAGGCTGTGCTTTATACGGAGTGTATAGAACATCGATATATTGAGGAGTGTGGCGCAGCTAACTTTATTGCTATTAAAGGTAATAGGTATATTACACCAAAGTCTCCATCTATTTTGCCCTCTATAACCAATAATTCTCTGCGACAAATAGCTGAGGGTAAGGGTTTTGTGGTTGAAGAGCGTCCTGTGGATATTGCAGAGCTTCCTGAATTTGAGGAGTGTGGTGCGTGTGGAACGGGTGCAATTATTACTCCATTGGGTAATGTCTATGACCCAGATACCGGCAAAACAATTCACTATTGTGATGAAACGGGACCTGTGTTGCTTGATTTATATAACACTTTACAAGATATACAGTATGGTCGTGTTGAGGATAAATATGGCTGGATGGTTGAGGTGTAACTATTAGCCGTTGGCTTGCCTTTGGCAATATCACACTGCGAAACAAGTACCATAAAAGCCGATGCTTGAAAATGTGAGCTTCTCACAAATTTTCAAACATCGGCTTTTGTTTTTTTAGTGCACACGGCTTAATCGCTGTGTTCCCCGTGGAACATTATCTACCAAAACGCATTAAAAGCACATTGATATCTGCTGGAGATACACCGGGGATACGCGATGCTTGAGCAATGGTTGTCGGGCGAATTTTTTGTAATTTCTGGCGAGCCTCGATAGTTAGAGAGTTTATTTGGGAGTAATCGAAGTTTGCAGGAATGGCTATATTTTCAAGGCGGTGTAATTTTTCGGCAACAGCTCGCTCTCTGTCAATGTATCCACTATATTTAATCTCTATCTCTGCCTCCTCAATAATCTCTTCGGTAATACCGTTTTGTTTTACAAATTTATTGAACTTTGGCAAAACATCTATAAGCTCAGCAAGAGTCAAATCGTTACGAATAGCGAGGTCAAAAATCTTTTTTCCTTGTGAAATGGGTGATAAATTTCGTGAAATTAAATAGTTTTGAATTTCCGATATTTTGACACTTTGTTCACGAGTGTAGGAGATAAGCAAATTTAGGAGTGAAATTTTTTCTTCAAATTTCTCATATCTCTTTTTAGAAATTAGACCAAGTTCTCGACCAAGCGGAGTAAGTCTGATATCAGCATTGTCCTGACGGAGTAAAATACGATACTCTGCGCGCGAGGTAAACATACGATACGGTTCGTCGACACCTTTGGTTACAAGGTCGTCTATCAAAACACCGATGTATGCTTGATCGCGCTTAAGAACAATTGGATCCTTGCCCTCAATTTTGCGTGTTGCATTAATTCCGGCAATAAGACCCTGCGCAGCAGCCTCCTCATATCCTGTAGTGCCGTTTACCTGACCTGCAAGGTATAGATTTTCTACAATCTTACTCTCAAGCGAATGAGTAAGTTGTGTTGGTGGAAAATAGTCGTACTCTATGGCGTAGCCAGGACGATAGATATGCACATCTTCAAGACCAACAATTTGGTGCAACGCCTCCATTTGAATGTTGTATGGTAGAGATGACGAGAAGCCGTTAAGATAGTACTCGTTGGTTGTAACTCCCTCAGGTTCAAGGAATAACTGATGTTGTTCCTTGTCGGCAAAGGTTCGTAATTTATCCTCTATGCTCGGACAGTAGCGAGGTCCGATGCCTTGAATGGTACCATTAAATAGCGGAGAGTCTTCAAAACCCTTGCGTAGGGTGTCATGTACCTGTTTTGAGGTGTAGACCAAAAAGCAAGGCTCTTGGTGTTTTACAGCGCTTGTTTCCTCTGAGAATGAGAACTTTGCGGGGTTCTCGTCGCCATATTGAGGCTCTAAAGCCTCAAAGTTGATGGTTCGGGCGTCAAGTCGAGCGGGAGTACCCGTCTTCATTCTACCCACCTCAAAGCCAACACTCCTCAGAGCCTCGGTAATACCATAGCTTGCTGCATCGCCGGCTCTACCACCTGCTGCACTCTCCCTGCCGCAGTGCATAAGTCCTGAAAGGAATGTTCCGGCGGTAAGCACTACACTCTTTGCCTCAAAAACCACTCCCATTTGCGTTTTAACACCCTTTATACGCACTTTCTCTCCCTCGGTGGAGAAGAGTATATCTACAACGGAGTCTTGCCAAATATAGAGATTATGGGTGTTTTCAAGAATTTTCCGCCACTCCACAGAGAAACGACTCTTGTCACACTGCGCTCTGGGCGACCACATCGCGGCACCCTTGGAGCGGTTGAGCATACGAAATTGTATTGTGGTAAGGTCGGTAACAATGCCTGTCATACCTCCCATGGCATCTATTTCGCGCACAATCTGACCCTTAGCAACACCGCCAATAGCTGGGTTGCAGGACATTGATGCAAACTTGGTCATATCCATTGTTAGCAGCAAGGTCTTAGCTCCCATTCTTGCCGCAGCGCTTGCAGCCTCACAGCCTGCGTGTCCACCACCTATAACTATCACATCATATACCATCACTACCCTACTTTTTTTTGTGCAAATTCTCTGTCAAAAAGGTCTAAATATTTGTCCTCTTTGCTGTGCATAACAGCCTCAGTATCAGGTGTTTTGTCTCCTTGACCACACAAGTGTAAAACGCCATGAACTACAACACGGAGCATCTCTCTAAAGCTTGTTGTTTTGTATATATGGGCATTGTCGGCAACGGTCTGATAGTCGATATATATATCGCCAGATATATACCCCTTGTTAAGTTCTGAGTAATCGAAAGTGATAATATCGGTAAAGTAGTCATGACCAACAAAATCAATATTCATTTGGCGGTGTAGTGCTGAGGGGCAGAAGATATAGTTTATCTCCCCTATCGAATATCTCCCTTCGTTCTGTGCCACGGCTCGAAGCCACTCTCTAATGGCTCTTTTATGGCGCAGGCGGTAGCTGCACTGTTGACAGTAGTAGTTTACATCCATATTATTTGAATAAACTTGAAGCCTTTATAATAACATCTGGGCTTGGGGAGTGTATTGCAAAGAGTATTTTGTACTCCACACCCATAGTTGAAGGGTTTACCATAGTGGCAATAGTGCCTATTTTTTGGTTTCTAAGAACTTTATCATTTTGAGAAACACTCACTTCTGAGAGGTTTGCATATGATGAAATATATTCGCCATGAGCTATATAGACATCATATTTATTGTTGATTTTATTACGCGAAATACGCACCACCTTACCTTCATATATGGAGTTTACATTGGCACCCTGTTTGCCGACAATCTCTGCTGTATTGGCGTTGTAGCGCACTACCCTACCTCCGCTGACAGGCAATTTTAACCCCCTTGTTGCCGAGGAGAAGCCGCTACCCGACTTGTTACCTTTGGTTAGCTTTCTAAGTTCGGCAATGGCGCTATTTAAGCGCTTCTCATGCGCATCCATAGAGGCTTGAACCTTTTGCTCTTGCTTTGACATTTGGCGAATAGTAGCCTTTGCCAAATCTCGCTGTTCGCGCATCTTGGTACGCTGGGTGTCAAGCTTGCGTTTAGCTATAGCTACCTCGTTACGCTTAGAGGCGAGTTTTTCGCGCTTTTGCTGCACATCTGTACGCGCTTTGGAGAGTTGTTGCATCTGCTGCTGTCTGTATAAAGTGGCATTACGCAGAGAGGCTATACGGCGAGCAAGGTCTATGGTGGACGATGCCGAGAAAATATGAGCTAAGGTGTTGTTATTGCGATAGTTACGATATGCCTCGCGCGACATATTTTTACAACTATTCTCTAAAAGAATAAGGGTTTGGGACATCTCTCCTAACTCACGCTCTGCGCGGTTTATATCGGCATTGAGCTGCTTGATTTGCTTATCACGAGCGGCTATAAGGGCATTTCGTTTTTCTATTTGTGAGGCTAATGAGTTGACTAATTTCTGCTTTGAGGCTCTGTTTTTTTGCAGTTTGTTGAGCTCCTTCTCCTCCCTTTCGATGCTCGCCTCCAATTGGTCTATAGTACGACGCAACGCCTCTTCGGACTGGGCGTAGAGTGTGGTTGTCAGAGCAAGGGTTAGTATTATCAAAGAGAGAAGTTTTTTCATTTTTCCTCACTTTTTTTGCTGTTAAGACGCTGTTGTTGAGCTTCTATGCGCTGCTCTATTTTAGAGGCTTCAGCCCCCCTTTCAAGGGCTTTGCGCCAATAAGTTTGCGCCATAAAGGTGCTACCTAAGGCATCTAAGATATCTCCATAATGCAGGGCAAGTTCACTGGAGTTGTTCTTGTCAAAACTCATCGCCTGCTGCATAACCCTCTTCGCTTCGTCATATTGACCTAACTTGTAGTATACCCAAGCAAGGGTATCAAGATATGTGGCATTGTTTGGCGATAGGGTAGTGGCTCTCTGCGCCATCTGTAGTGCCTGCTTGAGATTTTTGCCCGTCACGCTGAGGTGGTAGGCAAAATTATTGAGCACCACAGCATTCTGCGGATTGAAGTTCAGCGCTTTGTAGTAGGCAGAGTAGGACTTTTTAGTCTTGCCCAATTCGTGGTATTGGTCGCCAATACTTCCCCAAAGTGTACTTTTTGAAGTTGACTCAATAGCAAACTTCAGAGCCTCCTTTAGTGTTTCTATAGCCCCATAGTTATCTTTGCGCTGTACTTGTAGCCATGACTTAAAATTCCAAAAAAGCTCATTGGTAGGGTAGAGGTCAATACCTTTGTTGACATATACTTCAACAGAGTCGGTGCGACCCAGGTAGTTCTCAATCTCAATTATACGACTTAGCTCCTCTATAGAAGGCTCTTTGTCTTTAATACGCTGCTTGAGGAGCACCGAAGCCTCCTCGATATGATTTCCCGCAATTAGATGTGCGGTATAGGAGTCAATAGCCTCTATATTTTGCGGATATAATTGATATAGGCGCGATATAATCTGTCCTACGAGTAGAAAATGTTTACGGTAGAAGTCTCGGTTGGAGGTTATACTCTGCACTATCTGCTTTTTGGCAACAAAAGGGACCTGCTCCAGTTCGATGATGTTATACCACGCTAAGAGCATATCGGTATATCGTTTGCGCGAGTCTAAAAAGCCCGCGTACGAGTACCACAGAGATGGGTCTTTTTTCTCAATATTTAGGGCATTATTGAACGAAACATCTGCAAGCGAGTCTACACCTATAGCGGCATATACTTCTGCCAAAGCGGTGTGGTTTGCCGGATCATACGGCGCTGATTCAACCAGCTCTATGGCACATTTAAGAGCATTTTGCATATCGCCCTTCTCAAGGTATAACTGCTGGCGCATACGACTGAAAAAATCATTCTTACCCAAGCGAACCTCGGCAGAATCTACTACAGCAAGCGCCTTATCGTGGTCCTTGTTCAGGTTGTGCAACATCGCCAAAAGACGGAAATGGTCAGGTTCCTGACTATGCTTTACAAGGCGCGTAAGAAACTCTTTGCCCTTGTCATACCTCTTTGTGCGTAGGGCTGTTTCGGCAGCCTGTTCTAAGAGGTGGTGGTTGGTGCTATCCGATGCTATAGCGCGCTCGGCAGCATACATAGCACGCTCTGGGTCGCTTTCAAGGCGTGAGAGAAGATGGTTGGCAGCAACATAATTACTATCTAAGGCAAGAGCCTGATTAACCAACTTATAAGCTGTAGCTGTATCGCCATAAATCAGAAAGCGCTGTAGAGCCGAGGTGTAAAGTTTGAGTTGTTTACTACACTGCGCAACACTATTTTGTGGAACAAAAGCCCCACAAAATAGCAATACAGCTACAGTAATACATATAACAACTCTCTTCATATCTTTAGATATAAGCCAACCTAAACACTATAAAACGCTGTCAAATTGGTGGAGGAAGCGCACATCATTCTCAAAATAGAGTCGTAGGTCCTTAACGCCAAATTTGAGCATAGCAATACGCTCAACTCCCATACCAAAAGCAAAACCTGAATACTCTTTAGGGTCTATATTGTTGGCTATAAGAACATTGGGGTCAACCATACCACAACCCAAAATCTCAAGCCAGCCGGTACCCTTACATACAGGGCAACCTTTGCCGCCACAGAGGTTACAAGATACATCTACCTCGGCAGAAGGCTCTGTAAATGGGAAGTATGATGGGCGCATACGAATTTGTGTACTCTCGCCAAAGAGCTCCTTAGCAAAGTAGAGCAGAGACTGCTTAAGGTCTGCAAAAGAGACATTTTTATCGATATAAAGACCCTCAATCTGATGGAAGATACAGTGGGCACGATATGAGATAGCCTCATTACGGAATACGCGACCTGGACAAATTACGCGGATAGGCGGCTTTTGGCGCTCCATAGTACGCACCTGAATAGAGGAGGTGTGGGTACGCAACAGAACATCGTCTGCCGAAGGCTCCTGTCCCGCCTTCTCCACGAAGAATGTATCCTGC
>JAZNTY010000056.1:0-2372 GCA_045592005.1 Alistipes sp.
CGATTACATAGTTGTAGAACACTTGAAGAACCATCGCAGCAATCAGACCCAACAAAGTAGTAAGCAACGCTACCTTCATACCACCTGCAACGAGTGCTGGAGAGATATCACCTGCAGCCTGGATAGAGTCGAATGACTGTACAAGACCTACTACAGTACCCATAAATCCGAGTGATGGAGAAAGGGCAATGAAGAGTGACAACCAACCAAGACCGCTCTCAAGCTGACCTGTCTGAACTGAACCGTAAGAAACAACTGCCTTCTCAACTGCGTCAAGACCCTGCTCGTAACGATCAAGACCCTGATAGTAGATAGATGCGATTGGACCCTTTGTGTCACGGCATACAGCCTTAGCAGCCTCGATACCACCCTCGTTGAGTGCCTTCTCTACAGCAGCAACGAACTTCTTTGTGTTGATAGTAGAAAGACCGAGGAAGAGGATACGCTCGATTGCAATAGCAAGACCGAGAACAAGCACGATAAGAATTGGAAGCATCCAGCCCCAACCACCCTCAAGGAACTTCTGCATCAATACATAGTGCAGAGAGTCGCCGGCGATCTGAACCTCAGGATCTACAGCCTCCTCAACAACAGCCTCCTCTGCAACTGGAGCAGCCTCAGCGTTCTCTACGGTTGCCTCTTCAGCAGGTGCTGCAGCAGCAGCGTCCTGTGCGATTGCAGTGCTGAATGACAAAGCAGCAACTGCCAAAACCAAAAATAATTTTTTCATAGTTGTTTTTAATAAGTTAAAAAAATTTGAATTGTTTTATTAAAATTTTCTCTCTATTTGTAATTTTAGTTGTTTTTTCGTCCAAATCGGGTTTCTGCAAAAAAATAGGCGCACAAACCACAACGATAGCTAACACGCTGCACATCAGCACATTAAAGCAATAAACGACCTTTTCCTCTGTCATTTATGTCTCCTATCAGTCCGAAATATATAATTTTTTTTTGTTTTGTGCAAAGCCTATTCACCAAATTCTCCACTTTTTGATCTCTCCATTTGTGTAGCGATACTCTCCAAATCATCACAATTTCCCAAACAAAGCATAAGTTTTGTTACCGCAGCTTCGGTTGTCATATCGTAGCCGCTAAGTACGCCCGCCTGCTCAAGGCGTTTACCCGTTTCATAAAGACCCATTGCCACAGCGCCGCCAACACATTGGGTAACATTGACCACTGTCACACCTCGGTTGATGGTATCTCTAAGCAGGTTGATAAACCAATCGGCAGTTGGAGCGTTACCGGTACCAAAGGTCTCAAGCACAACACCTCGCAGACCCTCCACAGACAGCAAAGCCTGGAGCGTTGTCGGCGAAATGCCCGGAAAAATTTTCAGTATAACAACATTAGTATCAAAACCCTCGGTAACTTGCAGAGCTTCAGGGCTATATGTGCCCTCAAACCACCCTTTAGGATAGTGTATAAATGTGGTATTGTAGGTTATATTCACGCCCACCTCTGCCAATGGAGGATAGTTCCTTGAATCAAAGGCGTTGAGAGCCTCTGCCGATAATTTTGAGGTGCGATTAGCGCGGAAAAGTCTGTTTTGGAAGTACAAACAGACCTCCGGAACCATAGGATAACCACCTTTACGAGCGGCGGCAATCTCGATTGCCGTAATAAGGTTTTCGCGCCCATCGGTACGCATTATACCCATCGGTATTTGGCTACCGGTAAAGACCACCGGCTTGGCGAGATTTTCAAACATAAAACTCAGCGCCGAGGCGGTATAAGACATGGTATCGGTGCCGTGCAGCACCACAAAACCATCATACTTATCGTAGTTATCTCGCACTGTATAAGCCAATTCGCGCCACAATGCCGGAGTAACATTTGACGAGTCTATTGGGGTCATCTTATGAACATCAAGATGCACATTAAGGTGGCGCACAGCCGGAAACTCCTGCTCAATAGTATTAAAATCGAACGGCACAAGGGTACCACTGCTGTCGCGCTGCATACCGATAGTACCACCGGTATAGATAATCAAAATTGATGGCTTCTTATCCATAATTATAGGGTATGTTCTACAAATTAAACATCCGTTTGGCATTTGCCGTGGTAATCTGAGCAACGGTCTGATAATCAACATCTTTAAGCTCTGCTACTTTGGCACATACATACTTCACATAACTCGACTCATTGCGGGTTCCGCGGTATGGCGCCGGAGTAAGATATGGACAGTCTGTCTCCAACACAATATCGGACAGCTCCATCTGTTGCACCACCTGAGCGAGTTTACTCTTTTTGAATGTTACCACGCCGCCTATACCAAACAAAAAATCGCCACATCGTTTTAGGCGTTCATAGCTCTCTACACCATCCGAAAAGGCGTGAAAAACGCCTCGCAAGCCCTTGCCGGCATAGTG
>JAZNTY010000057.1:0-7072 GCA_045592005.1 Alistipes sp.
AAATGGTGTTATCCGTCACGACTTTTCGTTGGTAAAGCGCAAGGGTGCAGTACCTCGTCGCTTCCAGCTTATCGTCTTTGCCGACAGTCAAATTCGTTTGGCTAAGTTTGGCGAGCACTTCGCTAAAGATTTCTGCCCTGATGCTAATGAGACGGCTGTTGAGTCCAACTTGCCGACTGTGGGTATCACTTGCGGCGATGATGGCGATGATAATATTTGGCATCAGAAGCGCGATGGCGAGGATATGACCTACCAAACCGTAGCGGACTGCTATGGAGCGCTCAGCTTCCCTATGTTCCACTGCGCAGGTAACCATGACCACGATAGGTCGCACTCTGTGCCTGCTGCAAGTGGCACTGCTACAAAGGATTACTACGACTACTACGATGCCTCTGTGAAGGCGTTTGAGAAGGCGTTTAACCCTGTAGACTACTCGTTCAACTATGGTAGCGTTCACTTTGTAATTATGGATAACATCCGCTACTACGGACCTTCATCATACGATATTGGCTTTACAGATGAGCAGATTGAGTGGCTTCGTCAGGATTTGAGCTATGTACCTACCTCTATGGCGATATTTATCAGCCTGCACGCCTCTTATTACCGTCGTGATATGCAGAATAAGGAGGCATTTGCCAAGTTGATTGCTCCGTATGCCAACAAATGGTTCTTTATCGGTCATACCCATGTAAACCGTTACACTGAGTTTACCGATGAGCACGCTGGCAAGATGACCGAGTGGATGTTGGCAACCCCTATGGGTATTTTCTACCGTTCCGATGTAAACCATACAGGCGAGCCAAGCGGTTATGGAGTGCTGACAGTGAGCGGTACAGAGGTTATCGACCACTACTACAAATGCGCATACCTTGACCGCGATGTGCAGGGTCGTCTTTACGACACATCGAAGTTCTCTTTCTGGAAAACGGATAAGGACAGCGATGGTATCCCGTGGGCAGATAAGGTTGTAGGTGTAGTGTTTGACAAGAGTCAGACCTCGAACAATCATCGCGATTTGTGGACCGTAGAACTTTGGGAGGATGACCAATATTCGACCGTTATGACCCGCTACACAGGTAAGGACTACGCTATATACGATATGGTGTCTAAGACCGACTTTAAGCCTAAGTATGTAAGTGTAGACCAACATCCGAATGTGCTGTTATATAAGGCTATACCGAAGAGCAAGACCTCAAAGAAGAGTATGCGCCTTGTTGACTATTTGGGTCGTGAGTATTGGGTTAAGGATGTGACCACATCTATGGACCATATGCTTACAGGAATGGAGAATGGTGGTAAATAACGCTTTGCAGTTTGCATTGTCAGAAAGATAGTTATGGCTAAAAAAATTCTGCCAGCACAACTTGAGGGTAAAAGTCCTAATGAGAACTTTGAGCTGCTCTATAACACCTATATAGACGAGCTCTACGCCTTCGGTATAAGTGTCGGCGCCAATCATACCTTTGTTAAAGACGCCATACACGATGTCTTTTTAGCGATGCTTACTAAAAAGCGAGATTTAACCCAAATCCACGATGTGGAGTCCTACCTCTTTCGTGCGCTGAATAACCGCATTATAGACGGCTGGCGTACGCAGCCTGAAAATGTTAATGTGGATGCGCTTATTACCGTAAGTGTTGAGCCGTCAGCCGTTGAGCGCTTTGACGAGCAGTATATAGCCAACCAAATGACGGCACAACTCAATACGGCAATGCAGAAACTGACCCATAATCAGCGTAGTGCGGTCTATTTGAGGTTTATGTGCGAGATGAAGTATAGCAAAATAGCTTCAATCTTAAATTGCACAGAACACGCGGCTCGCAAGTTTGTCAGCAAAGCTCTTGCGAACCTGCGTAAATATCAGGGCGAGTTAGGTAAATGGATTAAGGTGGAGTAATCTGCCTTGCAAAAATTAGTATACAATGATAAAGTATCTCTCCAATATAAATTTTGTCTTTTGGAACTTGCAGGGGCGACCTTCAAATTCCAAATGGAGTGGCTATTTCGAGAGACATCCAGAAGATGTGGCTTTCCGTAAGGCTATGTTGGTAATGAGCCGTATCTCTTTTCAAAAACCTCGCTTAGCAGAGGTCGAAAAGGAGGGTCTGTATAACGCTATTGTTGCGCACGACCGAGCTTGTAACCGCTTTGCCCGCATTTGGAGTTCTAATAAGTTCTTCGCCGTTGTGCGTCGTGTAGCAGTTGTGGCGGTGGTGCTTGCCGTAATAGGTTGGGCTGCGATGTGGTCTATAAAGTCTGACAATAGCTCTCTACAGCCACAGACGGAGACGGTTCTGGTTCTGAGCAGTGTGGAGATGCCTTCGGCAATAACGGTTGTCAATGACAATACTCCAATGACTCTTGACGCAGTACTTATGGCTCACATAGAGCTCAATAGCTTAGACGGTATTACGGTCAATGGTCAGCAGGTGGCTCAGATGTCGGCGGATTATGTTGATGTGCTTGTTCCGCAGCCATATCGCGCGGTGGTAACACTTGCCGATAAGAGTAAAATATGGCTAAACGAGAACTCCAAGTTGCGCCTCTTCTCGCAGAGTGGCACTAAGGCTCGCTCGGCAGAGATTGATGGCGAGGGTTACTTTGAGGTAACCACAAACCCTGAGCACCCCTTTAGGGTTGTAGGTCAGGAGCTTGTCGCTGTGGTTAAGGGCACCTCTTTTGACATCTGTAGCACCTCAAACCCTTGTGAAACACAATATGTGGTGCTTGTCAAGGGATGCGTGGATGTCGAGATGCCAACCATTGGCGAGAGTGTCACTTTAGCCCCTTCTCAGGTACTCAACTACAACAATAATTGTTATATGACCACATATACAGATGTTGGAGTATATACCAATTGGCGTGAGGAGTCTATTGTCACCAACGACGACAGTATTGTCGAGATTGTGGCAAAACTCTCGGAGTACTATGGTGTTGCGGTGGAGTGTGACAGCAATGTTTCGAAGCTCAGCTGCTCAGGTCGTCTGCTGCTCTTTGATGATATTAAGCAGACGCTGGATGTACTCACAAATATTATCCCTGTTCGCTACAAGTGGCGTGGCGAAACACTCTACATAGAATCTAACTAAAAAACAATAATCAAAAACTTAATTATTTATGAAACATCTTGCCTTTATTGGTAGCATTATGAACAAGAGCCTCCGCCTTTGTGCAGTGGTTGCTGCTCTTGCCGTATTGCTTGTTGGAGGCGCAGAGGCACAGGCTGCCCAGCCTCAGGCTAAGGGTAGTTTGGTTACTCTTCGTCTCAACTCTGTTTCGCTTGTGCAGTTGTTTGATGCCATTGAGAACCAAAATGGTTACTCATTTATCTGGGACGACAAACTTAATGCCAAGTTACAACACAGAGTATCTATTGATGTTGTTGATGTGCCTATCGAGCAGGTCCTCAGCGCTAAATTGTCAAGTGCCGGTCTTACCTTCAAGATTGTCGAGAAGCAGGTAATGATTAAGGCTGCTCAGAGCGTGGCAACACCAACGACAAAGAGTAATGAAGTATCGGGTGTAGTTATCTCGCAGACCGATAACAAGCCTATTTTGGGCGTTAGTGTCTATGTCGAGGGTACTACAGTGGGTACTTTGACAGACGAGCAGGGTCGTTACTCGCTCACAGTACCTGCGGGTACTACCCATGTTAACTTCTCATATATGGGTTTTGAGGAGAAGTCTATTCCGCTCTCTGAGCCACTGCTCTTCTCGTTGGTAACCCTTATTGAGCAGAGTACTACTATGGACGAGGTGGTTGTTGTCGGCTTTGGTCGCCAGAAGAAAGAGTCGCTCGTGGGCTCTATCTCTACTATCGCTCCGTCGAAGCTTAAGATGACCTCATCAAACCTCTCCTCATCATTTATCGGAAAGGTTGCAGGTATCGTTTCGGTGCAGTCCTCTGGAGAGCCAGGTGCTGACGGTTCAAGCTTCTGGATTCGCGGTATTAGTACCTTTGGTTCAAACAAGGAGCCGCTCATTATCCTCGATGGTGTGGAGATTGATAAGACTATCCTTAACTCTATTGCACCGGAGACTATTGAGCAGTTCTCTATCCTCAAGGATGCAACCTCTACAGCTCTCTACGGTTCGCGTGGTGCTAATGGTGTAATGCTCATTACTACCAAGAGTGGTGCAAACTCTGAGCGTATGTCTATCAATGTCCGTGTTGAGAACGGCTGGTCTATGCCAACCCGTATTACACCTGTTGCAGACGGTGTAACCTATATGGAGAACTACAACGAGGCACGCCGTATGCGTGATATGGCTGAACACTTTAGTCTTGAGAAGATTGAGAATACCAAGCTGGGTACCAACTCAATCATCTATCCAAACAATAATTGGCACAAGATGTTGTTCAAGGACTTCTCAATGAACCAAAATATCAACGCCAATATTCGTGGTGGTAGTAGTAAGATTGACTACTTCCTTAACGCCTCAGTTCATAACGAGGACGGTATGTTGAGGAATACTAAGATGTCTAACTACAAGACAAACGAGAATATGCAGAAATATACCTTCCAGAGCAATATCTCTGCAGCTGTAACCAAGACTACCCGCGTAGCCCTTAAGATGACTACACAGTTGATGTACCGTAAGGGTACTTCGGCTGTTGCGGAGGATTTGTTTGGCTACACAATGACCGTTAACCCTGTTGACTTCCCGGCAGTATTACCGGCTCAGGAGGGCGATGAGCATGTTCGCTACGGTAATGCCCCAGGTTGGGACGGCGCTGCGGCACAGATAAACCCATTGGCAATTCTTAACCGAGGTTATTGTAACAAGTTCTGGGGTAATGTGTTGGCTACATTCACTATCGACCAGGATTTGAAGTTCATCACTGAGGGTCTTAAGATTGGTGGTTTGGCATCGTTTAAGAACTATACCTACTCTAATACATGGAACCAGCTTAACCCATACTACTATCATCTTACAGACTATTGGATGGGTGCTGATGGCGAGTATGTGTACGATATGTCAGAGATTGGTACTGTAGGTACTAACTACCTCACACCGGGTGTGTCAAATAGCGGTAACCGTATCTTCAACTTCCAGGTCACTGCCGACTATAACCGTACCTTTGGTCGTCACGATGTGGCTGCAACTCTGGTTTACCACCAGCGTGAGACTATCGCCAATGTACCAACGGCTGAGCAGAACGCAATTCTGCCTTACCGCGAGCAGGGTATTGCTGGTCGGGTAACTTATGGTTTCGACTCTCGCTACCTCTTTGAGGCGAACTTCGGTTATAACGGTTCAGAGAACTTCTACGCTAAAAATCGTTGGGGTTTCTTCCCTTCGGTGGCTTTGGGATGGGTTATCTCTAATGAGCCATTCTTCTACAAGGCTAAAGATGTGCTTTCGTTGCTCAAGTTGCGTGCATCATACGGTTTGGTGGGTAATGACTCCCTACCTATGCGATTTGCATACCTGACTTTGGTAAATATGACGTCTACCGACAACGAGTTTAAGACCTTCTTTGGTGGAGAGAAGTTCGTTACCTATAACGGTATCCAAGTTACCCGTTGGGGTAATGCCGATGCTAAGTGGGAGGTTAGCCGCAAACTCAATATCGGTTTGGAGATAGGTCTGTTTAACGACCTGACCATTATGGCAGACTTCTTCCACGAGCAGCGTAACGATATCTTTATGCTTCGCCGCTCTATCCCTTCATCGTCCGGTTTCCAGGAGTCTACTCCGTATGCAAATATCGGAGCCGTGCTCAACCGTGGTGTGGATATGTCGTTGGAGTATAATAAGGCTGTCAATAAGGACTTGGTAATCTCCGTTCAGGGTACATTCACTTATGCTCATAATGAGGTTACAGCAAAAGATGAGCCACACTATGAGTACGACTATCAGAAGTTAGTAGGAAAGCCTATCAACTCAATCTATGGCTATGTTGCAGATGGTCTGTTCCGTGACCAGGCAGAGATTGACAATTCGGCAAAGCAGGAGTTTGGAGCTATCGTTCGTCCGGGCGATATCAAGTATAAGGACCTCAATGGCGACGGTATTATCGACGGTAACGATATGACCTCTTTGGGTCATCCGACCATTCCGGAGATTACCTACGGTTTGGGAGCTTCGATACAGTGGAAGAATTTGGACTTCTCGTTCTTCTTCCAGGGTGTTACCAATGTATCTATCAATATGTATAACCACCACCCATTCCTTACCAATGTCTACTCTGGCTATAATATGCAGCAGTGGATTGCTAAGGACCACTGGACCGAGGAGAACCAGAATGTCAACGCCGCTTATCCGCGTTTGTCAGCAAACTGGAACACCAACAACACCCAGACCTCTTCATTCTGGATTAAGGATGGTTCATATATCCGTCTGAAGAATTTAGAGTTGGGTTATACCATCAAGTCTTTCCGTATATACGCCTCAGCGACCAACCTCTTTACCATCTCGGCATTCAAATATTGGGATCCGGAGTTGGGTAGCGGTAACGGTCTGAAGTATCCACTTCAGCGCCAGGTTAAGCTCGGCTTGCAGTATAATTTCTAACAGCAAATATGACTCAGATTATGAAAAAAATATCTATAATATTGATGTCGCTTCTCGCACTTAGCTTCAGTTCGTGTAACTATCTGGATGTTGTTCCGGACGATACCGCTACATTGGAGGATGTCTTCAAAAATGAGGAGAACGCGCAGAAGTTTATCTACTCCATCTACGGTCATATTGGTAATATGAACCGCTATTGGCTCCCAGGTCAGATTATGGGTGGTGACGATTTGATGACAAATTCCAAGGGTACTACTCGTTGGTTTGCCTATAAGAGTATGATTTATGGCGAGGAGACTCCGAGCGTTACCTATCACAACCTTATGCGTGCTACTGGAGCACCTACCGGAGGTGTAAGTTACGACTACTACACAGCTATCCGCTACTGCTATATGTTGCTCAACAATATCAACTCTATTCCAAATATCTCGGAGCAGAACTTGCGTGAGTGGCAGGGCGAGGCGTGGTTTATGATTGGTATGTTCCATTGGTGGATGTTGGAGTACTATGGTCCTATCGTAATTGTAGACCACGAGATATCTCTCAACGCACC
>JAZNTY010000058.1:0-3293 GCA_045592005.1 Alistipes sp.
GTCAGAGTGGGGCAGGTACAACGCTCGGGCTATAAAACAGCGAAGGGTAGTACTAAGCGTACGACCCTTTGCTTGTTTTATAGGTTAGCGGAAGTAGATGCCCCACTATCACGACAAATTACAGGTTGAGTTCAGCCTTAATCGCCTCCATCTTAGCATCAAGAGCTGCCTGCACCTCGTCAAACTGCTCTACAGATGGCAGGGTAGCCTTAACACCCAAGTAGAACTTAATCTTTGGCTCAGTACCTGAAGGGCGAACAGAGACTTTAGTACCGTCAGCAGTAACCCACTGAAGAACATTGCTCTTATCTTCAATACCCTCGATAACTGACTTAACGCCTGATACAGTATCCAAAACCTCAAGAGTCTTATAATCATAAACCTGCACAACAGGGGAACCGAGGATGGTTTTTGGAGGGTTCTCGCGGAACTGAACCATCATATTCTGAATCTGCTCAGCGCCATCCTTACCCTTACGAACAACATTTACAAGGCTCTCACGGTAGAAACCAAACTTAACATACAAATTCTGAAGCCACTCATAAAGTGTCATACCCTTTGTATCGCGACACCAAGCAGCAGCCTCGGCAGCGAGTGAACAAGCTGATACACCATCCTTATCGCGTACATAAGAACCTGCAAGATAGCCAAATGACTCCTCACCACCACCGATATAGGTGTGCTTACCCTCCTGCTCGCGGATAATCTTTGCGATATACTTAAAGCCGGTCAGACAGTTATAGCACTTAACGCCATAGTGAGCAGCAACAGCATCTGGCATCATAGATGTAACGATAGTCTTTACTACATAGTCACCCTCCTTAATAAGACCAAGCTCTGCCCAACGAGTAAGCTGATAGCACATAATAAGAACAAGGGTCTGGTTACCATTAAGAAGTACATAGTCGCCCTTACCCGTTCTCAATGCAACACCAAGACGGTCTGAGTCTGGGTCAGTTGCAAGAACAAGGTCTGCATTCTCTGCCTGAGCAAGGTCAATAGCCATCTGCATAGTCTTACGCTCCTCTGGATTTGGAGAGGCTACAGTAGGGAAGTTACCATCAAGAACACACTGCTCCTTTACAGTAATAACATTCTTAAAGCCAAAGTTTGCCAGAGATGCAGGAACAAGATTTACACCAGCACCATGAAGAGGGGTGTAGACAATCTTCATATCCGCATTGTTTGCAACGCACTCTGGAGAGAGTGACAGCGCCTTGATGGCTGCAAGATACTTCTTGTCAAACTCCTCGCCTAAAATCTCAATATTTGCAGGGTTGCCACCGGTAAGCACCTGACTAACCTCAGTAATCTTCTCAACCTCCTTAATAATATTAACATCGTGTGGAGAGGTTACCTGTGAGCCATCGCTCCAATATGCTTTGTAACCATTATACTCCTTAGGGTTATGCGAAGCGGTAACCATAACGCCTGACTGACACTTTAACTCGCGGATAGCAAAGCTAAGTTCAGGAGTAGGGCGTAGAGCATCAAAGAGAAAGACTTTGAAGTCGTTAGCTGCAAATATGTCAGCTACACGCTCAGCAAAAAGGCGCGAATTATTACGCGAGTCGTGAGCTATGGCAACACGAATTTGCTCTCCAGGAAAGTTAATTTTCAAGTAGTTAGCCAATCCCTGAGTTGCAAAACCCACGGTGTAGTTATTCATACGGTTTGTACCTACGCCCATAATACCACGCAGACCGCCGGTACCAAACTCAAGGTCTTTATAGAAACTCTCGACCAACTCATTAGGGTCGTTCTCCATAAGATGACGCACCTGCGCCTTTGTAGCCTCGTCATAGTCGCCGTCGAGCCACGACTGAGCTTTACTTTGTACTAATTGCTCCAAATTACTCATTTTAGAAATTTTTTAAGGTTATTATCGTTATAGTTTTTTCTTATAGCAAAAGTTTTTTATCATTTAATTTCCCATAATGCAAATATACAAATTTTTTTTCTATTATTCATTATCAGCGAGTTAAATTTTGTATAGATTTTTTGTCCAAATTCTCTATAAAATAAAAAACCAAATAAACAATAGGGTAGGCATTTTTTTTAATATAAATTTATTCACAACTTTGCATTGTCAAAACGAACCACCGATACCTCGGTTTAGTAGTCAACACACAGCCCAAATTTATAACACACTCAATATCAACGAAATGCTCGCTACTAATGTCGCATATAAAGACGCTTGGCAGAACTGTCTAAGCCAGATACAGACCAAGACAACTGCCGAAGAGTTTACCAAATGGTTTCTTCCAATCATCCCTTTGGAGTTTGATGGTTCGAAGTTGCGTTTGCGTGTACCCAACAAGTCTTTTGTAGACCACATTGAGCGTCAGTATATTGATGTATTCCGCGCGGTCATCTCAGAGGCTTTTGGTCGCCAGACCAGCTGGTGCTACGCCGTCCCTAAGAGTGAGCAGCAGAACATCCCGTCGATTACCGACAATGGAACACAGGCTGTACCTACACGCATTGACCCTGCAAATATACAAAATCCTGGTCTAATTATACCAGGCATTGTACCAAAAGTTACGCCGCGTTTTGACCCACAGTTGAACCACAACTATACCTTTGCCACATTTATTGAGGGCGAGTGCAATCGTCTTGTACGCTCAGCAAGCCTTTCTGTAGCTATAAGTCCAGGTAGCAGCACCCCATTCAATCCTCTCTATATATATGGAGACTCAGGCTTAGGTAAGACCCATGTAGCACAGGCGATAGGCAACGAGATAAGTATGCGCCATCCTGAGTTGCAAGTTCTCTATGTGGCTATGAGCAAGTTTCAATCGCAGTATCAAACCGCCACCATTGAGAAGAATATCCCCAACTTTATCCACTTTTACCAGGGTGTAGATGTACTGATATTGGACGATATTCAGGAGCTTGCCGGCAAGCCCGGAACACAAAATGCACTCTTTAGCATCTTCAACCACCTCCACATGTCAGGTAAGCAACTTGTACTTATCTCAGATAAGCCACCGGTAGAGTTGAAGGATATCGAGGAGCGACTACTCACACGCTTCAAGTGGGGTTTGTCAGCTCAGATACACATTCCTGACTTCGAAACCAAGATTAAGATTATCAAAGCTAAAGCTGCCCGCTTAGGTGCTGATATACCTAACGATGTTATCAACTACCTTGCTGACAATATCTCTGCCAATATACGCGAAATTGAGGGTGCAATATCCTCATTGGTTGCCAACACCTCATTTATGGGCAAACGCATAACTATTTCGTTGGCAAAAGATATTCTGAAAGGATATATCTCCCTCTACCAGAAG
>JAZNTY010000059.1:0-3422 GCA_045592005.1 Alistipes sp.
ATAAGGTATCGCCCAATTTGATCGACGAGAAAATCTTACTCTTTTCATCGGCTACACTCTTTTGGTAATGTGAAAATCGGAAGCATTAATAGATATACCGACAATATCTCCCTTGTCCCAGATATCATTGGTGTCGACATATACCTTGTCACCATTGTCGGTTTTTACGGTAATATGGTAGTGGTTACCCTTGTATAGGATAAACTCAACTTCGCCTATTACAACGCCATCTTCCTTGTTGTCTTGTAACTCAATACGGTCAAAGTTGACATTTACAAATACAGAGTCGCCTGCACAGACTCCGCACTCGTTACACTCAAATTCTGCACCAAGAATTTCAACACTCGTGTTAGAGAGCATTTTACCTTCAAATTGGTTGTTTTCACGCTCCTTGTGCATTACATGAATATCCGAAGGCTTGATAAACATTCCTACGGAACTACCTACCTCAAAGGCGTTATAATCCTGAAGCATAAGTTCATAGCCCTTGTCAGTCTCGACAAACATCTCATAGTGAACGCCCTTGAAAATACAAGACTTAACAACGCCGGTAAATTTTGCATTTTCGGTATTGGCAATGATGTATATATCTTCAGGTCTGACAACAACATCCACGGCAGTATTGGACCCAAAACCCTCGTCAACGCACTCAAAAGCATGTCCGATAAATTCAACCTCACGGTCGCGTATCATAGTGCCATTGAGAATGTTGCTCTCGCCAATAAAGTCTGCTACAAAAGAGTTAACAGGCTCGTTGTAGATATCAATAGGTGTTCCTATCTGTTGAATTTTACCATCACTCATAACCACAACAGTATCTGATAGAGTTAATGCCTCCTCCTGGTCGTGAGTGACATAGATAAATGTAATACCCAACTCTTTGTGCATCTGCTTGAGCTCCATCTGCATATCTTTGCGCATCTTAAGGTCAAGCGCTGCTAATGGTTCATCAAGAAGTAGAACCTTTGGACGATTTACAATTGCACGAGCAATTGCTACACGCTGCTGTTGACCTCCAGAGAGCGAGTTGACATCTCGGTCTTCATAGTCTGTCATACTTACCATCTTTAGAGCTTTACGCACGCGGTTCTCAATCTCGGCAGAAGGTACTTTGTTCAGCTTTAGTCCAAATGCGATATTGTCGTACACATTTAGATGAGGAAAGAGCGCATATCGCTGAAATACGGTATTGAGTGGGCGACGGTGTGGCGGTATATCAGAGATATCGTTACCCTCCATAAGTATTATGCCAGAGTCCGGTTTAAGAAAGCCTGCAATCATACGCAGTAGGGTGGTTTTACCGCAGCCTGAAGGACCAAGATGAGTTATAAACTCGCCTTGTCGAATATTGAGGTTAATATCGTCAAGCACCACTTTGTCACCAAATGCCCTTGATAGATGCTCGATTTTGATGATAGAGTTGTTCTGTGAGGTCATCTTATTTTCTTTTGCTAATAAGGTTTGTTAAATTGAAATGATATGTAGCGCCTATACTTAGCGAAATACTTTTGGCGAAATTATTTGCAGCCACAACAGCGTGAATACGCAAATCTTTACTGTTTCGGAGTGGGTAATAATTTACTCCACCGCCATAGAATATAAAATCTTTTGTCGAAGAGTCTGTTGGAATAAAACACCACTCCTCTTCTGAGTCATAACCGAAAATATCTAAACCAGAACGGTATTCGTAACCGCCTTTAACAAAGAGTTCAACCTTATCTTTGAATGTATATCCAAGTTTAGCTACCACAGACACTTCGTGGTTGCTGCCTTCGTTGTTTAGGTGTTTATACATCAAGTCAACCTCGGCTCCAAAGTCATCGGAGAAGAAACCATTACCCAAAGATGCCATCTTTATAAAACGCCCACGGTCATACTCAATAAGATTTGCAGACCATATTGGAGCAAAGCAGCCATACTCTCCGTACCAAATAAGGGAGTAGCTAAAGAGTTTGCTCTTGAATGGATACTCTCCAAAGGGCGAGGTGCCAAATTGAAAGGCTATAGACGATGCTTCATCTTTTGTGGTGTATTCAACCTTGCCTCCCCATTGATATATAGCACAGTTGTGCCAAAAGCTGGAACAGAGGAGCGGATGTTGATCTACATCCATAGGATCAAGTTCATATCCGCCAATAGCCAGCATATCTTTACCTATGGTAAAGGTAAAACGACCAACGCTGTAGCTGAGTGTTAGCCAATCTATAAAATCTACATCGTCGGAGCGAAATGCGTTTTGATATAATGACTTAGGGTCTGTACTAAGCCAATGATTACTCATAGAGTAGGAGAAATTATCGCCTACAGAGCCTTCAAAAAGAGTGTAAAGGGAAGATGTGCCGAAATCCACACCAGAGTAGCCCCCACCGCCTGTTCGGATGTAAGGGTTTACTTCAAATCGAGGCGAGATTATCAGCGTTGGAACATTGCCTGATGCCTCAGCCTCTTGCGAGTAGGTACAAAAGTAGCATAGTACAGCTACTGTCAGAGCAAGTATTTTTTTCATTTCCCATAAAAAATAATAGATGGTTCAGGGTGCAAATATAACAAAAAATCTGACATTCTATAGTTTTTGTGGATAATTACACATATTTTTTGTTGAAAAAACTGCATAATGTACGCTACATAGATATAAATATTGGAACACACAACTTTTTTTTATATCTTTGCACTGTTAAGTTTAGTACTATGAAACAGAATCTTTTTTTGAACAGAGTGATGAGCTATGGAGCTATTTTAGGCTTTGTGATGCTCGCTTCGCACATCTTTGAGCAGTGCGCTATTGTTTATGGTGGAACGATGGGTTGGTACTCAGTTATGGGCTTAGAGTATCTTGCCGCTATGGTTGTTTATATCTGGATGCTCTACCGTTTTACAAAGAGTTACTCACTTGAGGTTATGGAGCAGCAGGCTGATGTCAAGATGTTTGGTTTTGGTAGTGGCTTAGGCTTTGCGGTCTCTGTCTCTGCACTTGCTGGCGTGATTGTTGGCTTAGGTAGATATATCCTTCATAGCCTAATTATTGGCCATACTGAGTATAACTCAGCGGTCATCTCTTCATTGCAATCTGTTTTGAAATCTAATCCCGAGACTGCCGCAATGATGGGTACTTACAATCAGATGTTCGCCCAGATGTCTGCCCAGCCGGAGCCTACAATTCTCCAGACAGTAGTATCATCTATTTGGAGTTATGCTATTTGGGCGCTTATCGTGGGTCTTATTATTGCAGCTGTTGTCAAAAGAGAGCCAGATATTTTTGATACACCTAAAAGCGAGGAATAATGGCATTAGATATCTCGGTAGTTGTTCCATTATATAACGAGGAGGAGTCGCTTCCAGAGCTTGCGGCGTGGATTGACCGGGTCTGCAAAAAGGAGGAGCTCTCTTACCAGATAATAATGGTTGACGATGGCTCTAATGAT
>JAZNTY010000060.1:0-5820 GCA_045592005.1 Alistipes sp.
TCGGTCGGGCAGACACTGTCTGGGTTTGTGGCAATATATGGCACATTTTGGCTTATCCACCACGCGGCACGACAGAGTCTATCATATACTAAGCTCTTGTCAAAGGCAACAACAACTACATCCGGACGGTCTGTAGCATCGTCAGCGCAGCTCTCGAACCCCGCCTTCTCAAATTCGGTAATCATCGACGGTGTGCCGAGCAAGAATAGACGCTTTGCCTCTGGGTAGTGGGTCTTGATGTAGTCGATAGTAGCCAATGCGGTGGTATACATCTCCTCCTGAGTAGCCTCAACACCTAAACGAGCCAATTTCGCCAAATAGTCGGCGATGGATGACGATGGGTTGTTGGTCAAAAAGGAGTAACGCAGCCCCAACTCCTTAACTCCTGCAAGGAAGGGCTTGGTGTATGGAAAGAGGGTAGAACCCATATAGATTGTACCATCCATATCGAGGGCAATATGCTTTAGACGGCGTAACTTCGCCATCAACTCCTCGTGCGAAAAGATTGAACGATATCTGTTAAAAGTGCTCATGATTGTTGCGTTTTTATTTACTTTTTCAAAATTTTCCGTAAAAATAGGTATTTTTTCTCTAAAAAGCAAACAAAACGAAACATTACCATCTCAATTATTGCTCTTTGTAACCCCAGCGGTCGATAGTCTGTTGGCAGTAGTACCTAACAAGTTGGGCTGTGCGAGGGTTGGGCTGATATCGGTTTTTTGTGAAACCTCTTTTTGTATCTATATATTGTGCCATACGCCCTTTTACGCTCTCAAAATCGCCTAAGTTGAGGTGGCGATATACCTGCTCAGTGGTGCCAAGAGGGTCGCTCTCAAACTGCTCAAATTGTAGCTCGATAATATTGGCAGGGTCAATAGTTACCTTCTCGCGCTCATATTTGGCAATCATATCTCTGTGCGTTTGGAGGACATATCTCTCTAACTGAGCATTGGGGATGCTCTGTAGCGCTATGGCATCAATGGTCTTGCTGAAGAAGTTCATTGTCGACCTAAACACCGTATAGGGGTTGCGTACCAAATAGATAAACTTAGCATCGGGAAACATCTGTGCTATCATCGCTACTCTGGCAGTATGTGGTGGGTTTTTGGAGAGATATCGGCACTTATTTTGGTGATGCAGGGCAAGATGGATATTTTTAATTATGGCACTCTGTAGGAGTTGTCTGTCCTGCTCGGTACACCCCTTGTCAAGCAGATATCTGTCGCGATATAGCTCCGCCTGCTCAGGAAAGAGCCAAAAGTGATAAGTCGCCGCGTGGGTCATATTGGAGAGTGCAAACTCCTCCTCCTGAGGTTGGTCAACACTCAACTCTAAACTGTCGGTAGGTCGCGTGGCGGGCATACAGAGGGATGCTATATGCCTAAAGAGCCCTGAACCGTACAACATCAGGTGGGGAAAGACGGTCTGATAGGTTGTGCAGTACCCAAATTGAGGGTCACAGCTCAGTAGGTTGTGTATATATGTGGTTCCACTGCGCCAATGCCCGATAATAAATACCGGTGCAGTAATGGCGGGCTTATCTAACCGCTCATAGAGCGAGTCGTTGATGTTATATAGCGGGTTGAGTAACCGTTGGCATATCTTTGTGACGGCATATTTCGACCTACGCCCTTTGGATATTGTCATACTCTTAGTAACGCGGTCAAAGGTGCCACTGTCGGCTCCAACAAGGGTGGTGGCAGGTAGTTGGTCAAATGCAAATCCCATTATTCTGTCAGTTTTATTGATATTCCGCACCTCTTCTCTATCTGGTTTATCAGCTCTCTGACGGCTGGTATGCTCTGTGGGTCAATATGATATTGAGCAGCCGAAAATGTTATCGTCTCTTTACAGTCTGTATTGCTCGATACCTCCACAATCATACCTACGGCAGAGGTGTAGTTGGTTATAGGGTCAATGATGATAAACGACCCTGTAGCGCGAGAGTGGGCATATAGGTCGCAGATAAGCGGACTATGACAGGTAATCTCAACTTTGGCAATCTGATTGAGCTCCATACCGGCTGTGGGCTCTTGTGCTCCGGTATTGACATCGACACCATATAACAGCCTGCTAAACTCCGCTCTTACGGTGTTGGTGGTGTGCTTGAGATAGTACTGCCTGCCCTGTACTAACGGTTCGCTATCCATCCATACCACCATCGCCTGAATATGGTTGGCTACAGCGGGTTGCATCTGGTCACTTTTGACCAGCATCTCGCCACGAGAGAGGTCTATCTCGTCACTCAGGGTCAGGGTTACCGACTGTGGCGAAAAGGCGCACTCTAAATTGCCGTCATAGGTCACAATCTGTTTTATATGTGACTCCCTGCCTGAGGGGAGAGCTTTAACGCGGTCGCCAACATTGATTACACCGGAGGCTATCTTGCCGGCGAAGCCTCTAAAGTTCTGATTGGGGCGTAAGACATACTGCACCGGAAACCTAAAGGGGAAGTGGATGTTGGAACTGTCACACTTAATACTCTCAAGAGTTCTGAGCAACGGCTCTCCCTCATACCATATCATATTTTTTGAGCGCTCGACAACATTATCGCCATAGAGGGCAGAGAGGGGTATGCAGATGATATCCTCTACGGTAAAGGGTTGTGTAGCAAACCAATCAAGATAGTGCTCCACAATACCGTTAAAGCGGCGCTGACTATATCCGACAGCATCCATCTTGTTTACCGCAAGCACTATATGTTTGATGCCCAAAAGGGATATCAGGTAGCTATGGCGGCAAGTCTGTGTGAGGATACCTTGTCGAGCATCCACTAAAATTATCGCTATATCGGCTGTAGAGCCTCCGGTTATCATATTGCGGGTATACTGTTCGTGTCCTGTGGTGTCGGCGATGATAAACTTACGGCGCGATGTGGCAAAATATCTATATGCCACATCTATGGTAATACCCTGCTCACGCTCCGCCTTTAACCCGTCACAAAGCAGGGCGTAGTCGATGTTCTCGCCCGCGTTGCCACACCTCCGACTATCTCGCTCTAAGGCTTGCAGCTGGTCCTCATATAGAAGTTTGCTGTCGTAGAGCAGTCTGCCTATAAGTGTGCTCTTGCCGTCATCTACACTGCCCGCAGTGAGCAGGCGTACCATATCTTTGCGCTCATCCTGAGCCAAAAAATCATCTATCGTAGTAATCTTCATAACCTCTAAAAGTATCCCTCTCGTTTCTTCTGTTCCATACTTGCCTCTCGGTCAAAGTCTATCACTCGTGTGGTTCGCTCCGAGCGTGTTGTGGTCATCATCTCTTCAACAATCTGCTCAATAGTCTGCGCTTGACTCTCTATAGCTCCCGTCAGTGGATAGCAGCCTAAGGTGCGGAAACGAACCATCTTGACCTCTGCCTGGTCACGCAAAGACTTAGGCATACGGTTGTCATCGACCAATATTAGGTTACCGTTGATATTTACCACCTTGCGCTCTTTGGCGTAGTAGAGCGGCACAATGGGTATCTTCTCTAAGCGGATATACTGCCAAATATCGGTCTCTGTCCAATTGCTCAGAGGGAATACGCGGATGCTCTCGCCCTGATGTATGCGGGTGTTATAGGTGTCCCATAGCTCTGGGCGCTGATTTTTCGGGTCCCACTGCTGAAAAGCGTTGCGGAAAGAGAATATGCGCTCCTTAGCGCGGCTCTTCTCCTCATCGCGGCGGGCTCCTCCAAAGGCGGCATCAAAACCATGCTTCTTAAGTGCATCGAGCAGCGCTTTGGTCTTCATCAGCTCGGTATGTACCTTGCTGCCGTGTGTAAATGGTCCTATGCCCTGCTCAAAAGCCTGACGGTTATACTCAACAATAAGCTCCCAGTCGTGCTGTGCAGCATAGCGGTCCCGAAACTCAATCATCTCTCTAAATTTCCACTTAGAGTCGATATGCATCAGTGGGAATGGGACCTTGCCCGGATAAAAGGCTTTCTCGGCAAGACGAACCATTACTGAGGAGTCCTTGCCTATAGAGTAGAGCATTACCGGCGAGGAAAATTCGGCTGCCACCTCGCGGATAATATGTATCGCCTCAGACTCTAATGCCCTGAGGTGTGTTAAGTTGTACTCCATATTCTATTCTCTGTTTTATGTGGTTAAATATCATCATAACTGCCTGCTCAACGGTGGTATGTGTGGTATCAATGGCGATATCGGCTCTCTGTGGTGCTTCAAAAGGGGAGGATATGCCCGTGAAGTTATCTATCTGCTCTTGCCGCGCTTTGGCATATAGCCCCTTTATGTCGCGCTGCTCGCAAACCTCTAAGGGGGTGCTGATGTGTATGAGAATAAAGTCGCTGCTGCCGATAATCTCTTTGGCACGCTGCCGCTGAGATATCAGGGGGCTTATAAAGCTGGCTAAAGTGATGATGCCCGAATGTGTAAAGAGTCGGCAGATGTGGGCTATGCGGCGAATATTCTCATCTCTATCTACCTGGCTAAAGCCTAAGTCGGCGTTTATGCCGTAACGGATATTGTCGCCATCAAGTAGTTGAGTAATGTAGCCTTGAGAACTCAAATATCGCTCCAAAGCTATGGCTATGGTGCTCTTTCCGGAACCTGAAAGTCCGGTAAACCAGAGCGTTACGCCGCGCTGACAGAGCTGTCGCTCCTTGTGCTCGCGGCTGAGTGTGGCATTAAAAATAGGGTAGATGTTCTTCATCGTTAAAACCTCCAAAATATCGGTATAAAAATCATTGATATCACAAATGTTAGTATGCTTAGAGGCAGACCAATCTTTACAAAGTCGCCAAACTTGTAACCTCCAAGCCCCTGCACAATCATATTGGTTTGGTAACCTATTGGAGAGCAGAAACTTGCCGAGGCAGCAATAGATATCGCTACACAAAACGGCATAGGACTAACTCCTAACTGTGTAGCTGCCGATAGAGCTATCGGAAAGGCAAAAGCCGCCGCAGCATTGTTGGTAATAATCTCGGTAATGCAGTTTGTTGTCAGGTAGAGTAGCGCCAAAATAATATAGGGACAAACATCGTCACTAAGTCCTATAAGCCACGCCGCTATAGCATCGGCAAGTCCGGAGGCTGTCATTGCACGACTTATGGCAAGGGCTGAAGCTATGGTTATCAGTATATCCCACGATATAAATTTGGTATATCCCTTTGCCGGAAAAATGTTGCATACCGCCATTATTATCGCCACCACCGCCGCCCAAAAGAACATATCGAGGTTCGCCATAGCGGGATGTTGCTTAGCAAAAGGCATCTGGCTGAGCGTGGCACCAAAAACCATAATGATAAGCAGTGTCAGCGATAACCACTGCCGCCATTTTGCAACCTTGTGGCTATCCTCCTCTATGGCAATGTCATAGCTGTCAAGGCTCTCGGCTTGAGTATCGTTAGGTAGTCGCCTCGCACCGAAAATAGTTATGTAACCCATACCTACTAAGGCTATAATTACGCCCACCTTGCCCAACTCAAACATCGTAAAGCCCGAAAGCCCAGCATCGAGCATCAAACCGTGAACCACAAGATTGGTCGAGGTGCCAATAAGAGTACACATACCGCCCAATATAGCCGCATAAGAGAGTGGTATGAGAAACTTCTTTATCGGCAATCCAACACTTTGACACCATGCCCTTATTTGTGGAATGAATATTACCACTATCGGGGTGTTGTTCAAAAAAGCCGATATCGAGGCTACTGTAGGTAGTATGGACCTATACCCGCTCTTAATGGTGCTCCGGTGCTTAGAGGGAAATATCCGTGCCATTATCGGTTTTAGAGCATGGCTACAACGAATACCCTCGCTGACAAGAAATAACAAGCCTACCGTTATTACCCCCTTGTTGGAAAAGCCAGATA
>JAZNTY010000061.1:0-8423 GCA_045592005.1 Alistipes sp.
TATTTTATAATCGCCTGAGCTGTTTTGGGACCTATGCCGCGTAGCTTTACCAAAGTTGTAGAGTCGGCACTATTTATCTCCACCTTGCCTCCATAAGGTTTGGGTTCAGGGAAGATTATATACCGTTTGAGCGAGTCTGCCATTTGTGGAGATACAGCCCAACACCCCTCCAGCTCAGCCATACAGCGAATACCCTCCTTGCCGTTGTCGCGGTACTCTATAAGACCCTCTGCCTGACGATATGTAAAGCCTATGGTTTGCAGATACGCCATCGTTACTGTATCTATTCTAAAGGGTTCATATGGGTGTGGAATAGTTTTGGAGCGTTTCTGCTCCCACTGCTGTTTCTCTATCTTCCGGCGTTGTTTTATCTGCTCACTTCTAAGTAGCCTTTGGCTGTCGACAGGATATTTATCAAACGGCTTGACCCTGTATTGTTCGCCAATGGTAATGTATGGTTGTAGGCGCTCAAAGACAGAGTCTGTCACACCATAGCAGGAGGTAAAGTCCTCAGGTATCTCAAAGACCTTGCCTCTGGCGCGATATTTAATTATCGAGCGAGCCTCATAAGCCTCAAAACCGAGCAGGCGTAGCTGCTGATATGTGACAGTGTTGGGGTCGAAGGTAAATAGTGAGTCGGGCGTTTGGTCTTGTTG
This sequence comes from Alistipes sp., assembly GCA_045592005.1. Taxonomy (GTDB): domain Bacteria; phylum Bacteroidota; class Bacteroidia; order Bacteroidales; family Rikenellaceae; genus Alistipes. Next base: position 657 of record JAZNTY010000061.1, read on the forward strand.
CTGCACAGATGACTTATTTACAGTAACATCGGTTGACACTCTATCCGAAAAGCCGATAAAGGTCATTATGATAAGAAAGATTGTCAATAGGGCAGCAATTGCCAATGCCGTATCTCTATCAATATTTACTTTTAACATTCTGCACTATCTGAAAGTAGTAGTTTGCGATATTTGACAGACGGAGAGGGTATAAACTCGCCCAAACCATACTCATTCCAGCGCTTGTCCACCAACTCTATGGTTTGACTTAGCGCAGTTACAACATTCGGAAAGCGGGCAGGGTAGCCATCTTTGCCGCCAATCTTAACTCTGGCATCGATAACTAAAATATTTTGCACCACCGCCACATCTCTGCGTGGGTCGGTATTGGCTGCTGCCAACCATAACAACTCCTCGGTATTCATATCTTTGGCTCTATGGTCAAAGAGGACGATGAAGTTGCAGTCGATTTTATCCCCATTTTGACGAACAATATCCGACAGCTCCACCTCAGCCTCATTGTCGGCAAAGAGGAGCAAAACGCTCCAATCTTCTACTGCGCACAAATTCATCTGAACGCCGTCAGGAAGGGATATATCGCCACTGACCGTCGCTTTTCTGTCAGCTGTAGGCTCTACGGTCGTTAGGTCGAGTGCTATTTTACCCCCATATCCGCAAGTGGCTGTAGCATGGTCTAAAACATCGTATACCCCTTCGCCACGAATGATAGCACTGCTTATGGAGCAGTTGCGTATAAGCTTTGCAAGCTGCCTGCTGTCGCGCACATCGGTCTGTGGTGGTGTGAGAACAAGGTACTTGTTGAACATCATCTGTCCCGCGCTCCACATACCTTGAGTAACTTTTGTAGCCTGACCTAAGTAACGCTTAGCAATAGATATTATGGCTATGTTGTGCGAGGTGCCTGCTGTAGGCATTGTCATATCAACAATCTCAGGTTGCATAACAAGGCGTATAGGCGCCAAGAAGATGCGCTCGGTGGCTATAGATATATACGCATCCTCCTGCGGAGGTATGCCGACAACCGTTGCCGGATAGATGGCATCCTTGCGATGGGTTATGGCTGTGATATGGAAACGGGGATAGAGCTCTTTGAGCGAGTAGAAGCCTGTATGGTCGCCAAAATCACCCTCGATAACAAGTGGCTCAGAGGGGTCTACATAGCCTTCGATAATAAAATCGCAGTCCTCAGGGACATAGATATCGTTGGTAATACACTTAACCAACTTTACCGGCTTGCGGCGCAGAAAACCTGCCAAAAGATACTCGTCCATATTGTCGGGCATAGGCGCTGTTGCGGCATATGTATAGACAGGGTCGCCACCAATGGCTACCGATACAGGCATAATGCGCCCCTGCTCCTTATAGCCGTCATAGTGTCTTGCTCCGGTCTTATGACGGTGCCAATGCATACCTGTAGTATGGTTGTCAAAGAGCTGCATACGGTACATCCCCACATTGCGAATACCGGTATTGGGGTCAAGGGTGTTGACCATAGGCAGCGTTATAAAACGCTCTGCATCGCACCCCCAGCTTTTGAGTATCGGCAGACGGTCTAACGAAGCATCCTTGCCCTGTAGAACCACCTGCTGACAGGCACCACGGCGACGAACTTTCTTAGGAAACCAGCGGGCAACCTCGCCCAAGAGGGGCAACATCTTGAGTTGTTCGCCAAGAGACTCCTTTGGAGATGTAACGCTCTTGAGCAGACCCTCAATGCGCTTAGTGATATCCTCCGGCTCCTCAACACCCAAAGCTAAGGAGAGACGCTTGACAGAGCCCATCATATTGGTCAGCACCGGAAACGCAGTGCCTGTATTCTCAAAGAGCAGAGCTTTGCCACCTCCGGGGCTCTTTGCCTGGCGGTCGGTGAGTTCTGCAATCTCGTACTGAGTCGAAACCTGAGTGCCGATGCGAATTAACTCACCGGCACTCTCAAGTCTATCTATGTATTCTTGTAGATTTTTATACATATACTATTGTTTAGCGGCAGCAATACGCTCCTCCATCATTCTCTTCTCCTTACCCCAAGAGATAAGACATATCACAGCTGCAAGGATAGCGCCAATGGTAAATACCCAAAATGTGGCATTCCAACCCAAAGAACTCTGTGCTACATATCCCAAAACGATTTTTGACAATATAGCATCGCCCAACAAGTAACCAAACAGACTCATAAAGCCCGCTGCTGTGCCTGCTGCATTCTTAGGAACAATAGCCAAAGCCTGAATACCAATCATTGCCACAGGTGCATATATAGCGCCACCAATGAGTGCCAAAGAGAAGTAGACGATATATACCAAAGGTATAGCTGTCAACGCTGCCAGAGCCGGAGCTTGCCAATAGAGCAGAACGCCAATGGTTACAGCTATCATAAATATAACATTTACCGGAGCACAACGACCGTTGAAGAACTTAGAAGATATCCAGCCTCCTAAGATTGTGCCTGGGATACCGGCATACTCGCGCAAAGCATAGGCAAAAGAGCTCTGCTCAGAGGTCATATTGCACACCTCCTGCAAATAGGTCGGCGACCAATCGGCAACACCATAGCGTATGAGGTATACAAAGACATTTGCGCAGGCGATAAGCCAGAGCAACTTGTTTTTGAAGATGTAGTCGAAGAATAGACGACGGAAAGGTATTCTATCCTCCTCTCCCTTAGCTGCCTTAGCGCCTGAGTAGTCGTTTCTATACTTCTCAATAGGAGGCAGACCGCATGACTCAGGTGTATCGCGTATAGCCCACCAACAGAAGAGTGCTACAACCAGCGCTACAAGCGCAGGAACTATAAATGCGGCACGCCAAGTCTCAGTAATACCCATTGAGCCAAAGATTATAATACCGGCAGGGATAAGCAGACCTAAGGTTCCGTTGCCAACATTGTGGGCTGTATTCCATATCGACATCTTAAAGCTACGCTCGTTTGTGGAGAACCAATGAGCCATTACACGACCGCAAGGAGGCCAGCCCATTCCGGACAACCAACCTGCCAGCAACATAAAGACAAACATCAGACCCACAGTGATGCTATAGTTGCCACCAACACCAGCAGGGTAAGGTATAATACCGGCAATAATCATCACTAAAGCCGATAGTACAAGACCGATAGTCATAAACTTACGCGCATCTGAACGGTCGGAGATGCTGCCCATAAGGAACTTGCTGACAGCGTATGCAATAGGAATACCCGACATTGCAAGACCGGCACCGGCTTTGTCTATCAGACCCTCTTTAATCATATCAGGTGCTGCCAAAGAGAGGTTTTTACGCACCAAATAGTATGCAGCATAACCCAAGAAGATACCAAGAAAGACCTTGAGGCGCATCTTCTTATATTCTGAGTCAATCTGCTCTGCCGGCAGCTCTGCTCGCTTTGCCGGAGGATTTAAGAAACTTAGAAATCCCATAATTGTAGTTTTTAGGTTTAGTTATTCTGTTTTAGGTAATATATTTATAGTTTAATATCGTATATCTGGATAACGCCCAGCAGATGCTTGTTGTCATCAACAACCAACAGTGAGTTAATCTTGTTATGGGTCATCATCTTCTCTGCCTCAATAAGCTTCTCATCGGGGTGTATCATCTTTGGCGACGGGGTAGCTATATCCATAGGTCTGATATTGAAGAAATCAGCCTTGCGACTCTCCATAGCTCGACGCACATCGCCGTCGGTAACAACTCCTAAAATCTCTTTGTCACGACAAATGACGATAAGACCTAAACCGCCTTGTGAGATATGTTGTATCATCTCTATGGCGCTACACTGCTCGTTTACTATAGGCAGGTCGTTGCGGTGCATAACATTGCCCACAGTCATAAGCAGACGGCGACCCAAGCTACCACCTGGGTGTAGACGGGCATAGTCCATAGAGGTAAACTCTCTAACCTTCATCAGTGAGCAGGCAAGAGCATCGCCCATAGCCAGCTGTGCTGTAGTAGAGGTTGTTGGCGCTAAGTGGAGGATACAAGCCTCGCGCTCAACCTTTACATCGAGGTGGATATCGGAATTTTTTGCCAACGAGGAGTTGCTGTTGCCCGTCATCGAGATAAGAAAGTTGCCATTGTCGTGGATAAAAGGGACAATCTTCAGCACCTCGTCAGTCTCGCCTGAGTAGGAGAGGGCTATGACAATATCGCCCTTTGAAATCATACCCAAGTCGCCGTGAAATGCCTCCCCTGGGTGCATATAGAAACTCGGTGTGCCGGTGCTGGCAAGGGTTGCGGCTATCTTCTTTGCTACCAAGCCCGATTTACCCATACCCGTCATAATTACCTTACCGTTGCAGTCGAGAATAGTCTCTACGGCGCCAACAAATTCATCGCCCAAGTCGCGCTTTATTCTCAGTAGCGCGTCTGCCTCTGTTTGCAGAGCATCTTGAGCAATATCAAGTATCAGTTCTCTATTTCTCATATTATAAGTGTTATTCGTTCTATAACAGTGACTTAACAACGCTCTCCAAATCTTCCAAACGGAGCATATTAGGTCCGTCGCTCAGAGCATTGTCCGGGTCAGGATGTACCTCAAAGAAGTATCCGTTGGCTCCAAAAGCTTTGGAAGCCAAAGCCATAGCGGGAACATACTCGCGGTTACCACCTGTCTTACCACCTGCCGCTCCGGGACGCTGCACAGAGTGGGTGCAATCCATAATTACACGCTCAGAGATAGTGAGCATATCGGGAATATTACGAAAGTCGACAACAAGGTTGTTATAACCAAAGCTGTTGCCTCGCTCTGTAAGCCATACATCGGCAGCCCCAGACTCAATAGCCTTCTGGTAGGGATACTTCATATCCAAGCCCGACAGAAACTGAGCCTTTTTGATATTTACCGTCCTGCCTGTCTTTGCAGCAGCGACCAAAAGGTCTGTTTGGCGGCACAGAAATGCCGGTATCTGTAACACATCTACAACCTGACCTGCAATATCTGCCTGCCAAGCCTCGTGAATATCGGTCAACAACTTAAGACCCCATTTGCTCTTAATATCTGAGAGCATCTGTAGACCCTTATCTATACCTACACCGCGATAGGAGGATATAGATGTGCGGTTTGCTTTGTCAAAGGAGGACTTGAAGATAATATCAACCCCTAAGCGGTCGTTTATCTGACAAATCTGTTCAGCTACCGTGTTGAGCACCTCTGCGCTCTCAATAACACACGGACCTGCAATAAAAATTGGTTTCATTACCTCAAACTATTAATTATTTGTGTATTGATGGCATTTACGCGGTCGCGTTTCATCTTGACAACCTTACGGTCGTATGTGACAAAACCATTAACCTCGCCCTCAACATCGGTTGTCTGCGTATATATCGCTGCCGACAGACCCTGAGGGATAAACGCCTTCAGCTGGTTGGCATATTTAACATACTCGGTTGTAACCTCGTCAATGTTGTTGAACTGTATGTAGCCCCAATTCCTCTTATTCCACCATAAGTGGTCTTTCATAGGGTAACCTATACCGCCATACTCGCCCAATACCACAACATAGTCTGAGTGGTGGAATGGCATATCCGGTGCTGGATAGTTGTGAATATCGAGAATATCGCCACATAGACGCAGGTTGCCGCCACTTGCAGCATTGATAAGTCTTGTAGGGTCGTAGGCTGCTGTCCACTGAGCCACCTTCTCGGTATCAAACTGACCCCAAGCCTCATTAAACGGCACCCACACGCCTATTGACGGGAAGAAACGCAGAGCATCAATAATCTCGCGCCACTCCTTGTAGTAGTTGTTGCGCTCCTGAGCACTTGCCGGAGAGTCGCTGCCGCCTCCAATCTGGTTGCGACCCCATCTGCCACCCTTATTCTTCTGATAGAGGGCAAGGCAAGGCATATCCTGCCAAACGATGATACCCAAACGGTCGCAGTGGTAGTACCAACGCGCAGGCTCCACCTTGATATGTTTACGGATGGTGTTGAAGCCAAGCTCCTTTGTCAATTCAATATCGCTGACAAGGGCTGCATCTGTTGGTGCGGTGTAGAGACCATCGGGCCACCAACCCTGGTCCAATGGACCGAACATAAATATAGGCTTGCCATTGAGGGTCATCCTCAAGTGCCCCATATCGTCACGCATCTTTGAGAAGCTACGCATGGCAGCATAGGACTCGGCACTATCCACCACTTTACCATTTTGGCTCAGGGAGAGCTTTACGGTGTAGAGGTGTGGAGTATCGGGAGTCCAGAGTTTGGCATTTCGTATAGGAAGGGTAGCCTTTACACCGCAGAGTACCGATGTGGAGCTGACCACTTTATCGTTATCATAGACCTCAACCTTAACTATACCGTTGTCGTTGTCGCAGGTGGTGTCGATGTAGAGCTCCGAGCGGGTAATATCGCAGTCGGTGGTAATATTTTGGATATGGTTCGCCTTAGCTACAGGTTCTAACCATACTGTCTGCCAAATGCCTGATACAGGGGTGTACCAAATACCTTTTGGGTCGTGAACCTGCTTGCCTACGGGGTGGTGGCGCTTGTCTGTAGGGTCCCATACGCGGACAGTGAGCCTCTGCTCGCCCTTGACTAACGCCTTTGTGATATCAAAGCTAAAGGGCGCATAACCACCGGTGTGGCTGCCTACCAAAATATCGTTTACATAGACATCGGCGCTCCAGTCTACGGCTCCAAAGTGGAGCATTATACGCTCCGAAGCCCACTTTGAAGGCAAGGTAAAGGTGCGCTCATACCACAGAAGCTGATTTTCGTTAAGACTTTTCTGCACGCCCGACATCGCAGACTCAACAGCAAAAGGGACAAGTATCTGCCCCTGATAAGCGTATGGTTTTGGCGCATTAAGTTCTGTTATGGCGTAGTTCCACAGTCCGTTAAGGTTCATCCACGCATCTCGAACTAACTGTGGTCGTGGATATTCAGGTAATACATTGTCTACCGTAACGCGCTCAGCCCACGGTGTGCGAATTTTATCGCCTGCAATCTTCCATTGTCCATTGGCGCAGATAGCTGTTAGCACCAAAAGTAGGGTAGTGATACTTTTTTTCATTATATTATCTGTTTAGGTTTCGCAGAAAATCTTCAGCACGAGCAAGGTCCTCCGGAGTATCAATGCCGATAGTCTCCACCTCGGAGATACCTACACCAATCTTGTAGCCATTCTCTAACCAGCGCAACTGCTCCAAAGACTCAGCCACCTCCAACGAAGATTGAGGAAGAGCTGTGACAGCCCTAAGCACCTCGGTTCTAAAGCCGTAGATGCCTATATGCTTGTAAAAAGTGTGTCTTTCAAGCCACTGCTCACGCTCCACACCTCGAAGATATGGTATTATCGAGCGCGAGAAGTATAGTGCCCGCATCGAGTTATCGATAACCACCTTTGGAGAGTTGGGGTTCTCCAAAGCTGCAAAACCATCCTCCTTAGAGAATGGTTTTACCAAAGTGGCAATATCGGTATCCGCCTTATCAAAACAAGCCTTTACAGCCAGCAACTGCGAGGGCTGAATAAAAGGTTCATCGCCCTGCACATTAATAATAACATCTGCGTGGCTGGCGTGGTTGTGGTAAGCCTCCCAACAGCGGTCGGTGCGGATACGGTGCGATGTAGAGGTCATCTCGACCTTGCCGCCAAAAGCCTTTACTGCATCGTATATACGCTGGTCATCAGTAGCTACTACTGCATCGTCAAGTACTCCAGAAACCTGCTCATAAACCCTCTCTATAACCATTTTGCCGCCTAACTTAGCCAAAGGCTTTGCCGGAAAGCGTGTGCTGGCATACCTTGCAGGGATAATTGCTATAAACTTCATACTACTC
>JAZNTY010000062.1:0-16505 GCA_045592005.1 Alistipes sp.
ATATGTGGCACGACTCTTCGCTGGCAGAAGAACCCACTCTTTGTCACAAGTTATGTTGTATTCGACATTTGACTTGACTACAATTTGTGCAGAACCACCCTTGCCGTCAAATTTGCTTCGCGAGATACCAACAATTTGCAGTGCATCGGTGTATGTAGGCTCCTTGTAAATCTCATTTATTATTGTTTCAGGCTCCGGCTCGCTACATCCGACAAGCAACAGAGCAGCTATTATAGCTATATATCCTCTCATTATTTTGTATATTTGTGTTGGTTGTTAAGTACGGTCTGCTCGGCAATCTCTCTGAGTCTTTTTGCTGTTGCGGGCTCCACCTCGCAGTCAGGTACAGAGACTGAGAATGGTTCGCCATAGAGCATAAGGTAGTTTACGCAGCTCTTGAGATAGGCACCATTGAGATTTGGGTGGAACGCATCAGTGTGGAGTAGTTCTATGCCTTCATTATGAGCTGTGCGGAAAGCAACACCAATAGGGGATATGCAGTCTATCTGAGGGGTCATATTCATAATGGCGAGGGATCCGTTGATAAGGTGGTCGGCAAAGTTCTCGTAATTACCGTAACCCTTATATCCTCCGTCGCTCTTTGGATGTGCCCATGGGCTCTCCAACATAATATTTGCCGATGGAGACTTTGACCGTACATTGTTGGTAAGAGTTATGGTGTTGACAAGGCGTTCATCAGTAGCCACGCAGCCATCACGATAGAAGTCGGCTGAGCCGAAAGAGGTATCTTGTAGCAGAGCTATATCGTAACCGCCCTCATTGACAACATCTTTGGAAAGTTCTAAAGCCAAGTGCATACCAAAGGTTTGACTACCCTTGATATTTAGGCGCATGCGCAGTTGATGACCCTGACTGCGGGCAATCTCCTTGAGCAACCACGGCGAACCGTAGTAATATGTAAAGGAGTTACCTAAAGCCATTAGCTTTTTAGTATCCTTGATAGTCGGAGCTCCATTGTAGCAGCGTAGGTGACAGGCGTTAAAGGTAAATCGTGGGAAGTATATCTGTGCCGCTTCATTAGCATAGAGCACTCCACCCTCGCCATTTATGCGGCTCACTACGCGGCAGCGCATCTTTATAAAGTCGTTTTCAACGCCATTTTTGAGAGTGAAAGACTGAACAAATGTGGTGTGATTTGTCGAAGAGAAGTTCTTGACAAAGAAAGAGTACTTTGTCTCTCCGTCCTCAGGTACGGTCTTGAGGTCTTGCTCCACGCTGCACCATTCATTACCGTCAAAGTACTCAAATATCCAATACTTTGGAGCCTTGCCTGAAGTGGCATCGAGGGTAACCATAAAATCGAAGTCGGTACCAGCCGGTACTGATACTACAGGAGCACAGAAGAGTAGGTAATCATCTGTTGTAAGGTTAGATACAGCAAGGGTTTGACTATAGATAGAGAACTTTGGCTTACTCTCTTTGTTCTCTGTACCTGCCGATATTATGGTTTTGCCTGCCCCGTCACCGGTCAACGCATAGGCGTAGCCGTACTGTTCCCAAAGTTTACCAGCCTCGGTGGAGGTGGTGTATATCCCCTTATCAATTCGCCAAGAGGCAGGGAAACCGTGTGTCGGCTGGTAGAGGTTAGCTTGCGATATGGTTAGAGTTTGAGTCTTACCACTCTCTACGCCGGTAAAGAGCACTGTAGCTTCGCGCTTTTCGTAGATATTGCTTGAAGATGGGCAGATGGTAAAATTGTAGCTCTCAGAGGCAGGTATGGTTGTGGTAATATTCTGCTGAGCAAAGAGGTCAAAACTGCCAGAAGTGGTAACAGCGATAGCTTCATTAAATGTAGTTACGCTAACCTCGGTAGGGGCGTAGTTGTTGGCTCCAAAGCTGATATTGTTTTGGCTCAGCTCACAGCAGTTCTCAGGAGCCGGAATACCTAAGTGGGTCAAACTAACCTTTACCTCATTGTCGCGGGTGTAAAATAGTAGCTCTGTGGAGCGGTCTGAATAGCTACTATTTCGCTCTAAGGCTATTGTTACGGTAACCTTGCCTCCCTTATCTGAAGACTTAGGAGAGATGATGCACCATTCGGCTGTATTGTCCAACATATTCCAGCCGTCATCGGATGTGATAGTAAAGGAAGCCTTCAGTGCCTCTGCTGCCACACGCAACTCTGCCTTGTCCACCGATATTGCACCCGGTTGCTCAGGCTCCTGGATAATCTCCTTGTCAATAATTATCTTTTCAGGTTCCTTTGTGCACCCACCTATGGTCAAAAGGGTCGCTGAGAGGAGCACTATAAATTTTGTCAATCCCATATAGTGTGGTCTTTAGGGGTTACTCTATAGTTGTTGGTTTGGTCGCCTCATAGAGGGCGTAAGTTAGTACCGGAGTCTTTGTGGCTGTACCAAATAGGTTGGTTGCTTTGATATCTTGTTGCTGCGAGATATTGGTAGTGGTGCCTGAACGCACTACAGCACCGGCAAATTTACAAGGCGCAGACTCTGTACCGATAACCTCGGCATACTTGATATTACCTATCGCCAAACCTGCATAGCCTATATTGCCCGATACGGTACAGTCAACACAACAACCTGCTAAAGTGGTTAAATGGTTAGTGGTCCAACCAGCAATGCCACCCAAATAGACATTTGTAGCATTAGAGGTAATGTCGCCGTAGTTGTGGGTATTGGTGTAGTCATAGGCTATTACGCCCGATATGCCACCGATATAGCTGGTAGCAGTAGAGGTGCTACTTTGGAAGGTTATATTGCCATAGTTAGTATTATTCGACTGACGGCAAGAAGAGCCTGATATGCCACCTAAGCGTATAAGACCTGTATCTGAGGCTATAATGTTTCCGTGGTTGGTGCTGTTGGTAATGCAGTTACCAAGCTCGCCCTTACCTTCGGCTGAGGCATAGCCTGCAATACCTGCAATGGTATTTACTGCCGCGGAATATTTGGTGCCAATCGTAATTTGTGCTCTATTGGTGCATTGGTCTATGGTGTAACCATTATTTGCGCTCCACCAACCTACAATACCACCCATATAACACTTGCCCTCAGCATTTGGCGAAAGCAGTGTCAGTGTGCCCTTGTTGTGGCAGTTGACAATATCGCAAGGGATGGCGCCAAAAATACCTCCTACACAGCCATTGCCACTTCGAGTGCCGCTATGTTCAAAGTATATTGTGCCGTGGTTGATACATCCTGTCGGGATAACTTTATTATCGCCACTAGGACCAACACCTACACCGGCGATGCCTCCCACCTGCTGATGACCAGACTTTATAGTCACTATGCTACTGATAGTACCATAGTTTTCACACTCGGTAAGTCTATTGAATGCCGTACGACCGACAATGCCACCAATACGGGTTGTGCCCATTGATGTTGAGGTGCCGTCTGTGAGATTTATATCGCCGTAGTTGATGCACTTTACAAGGTCGCCCACAGCCTTACTATCGTTAGGTACACCGCTGGTAATACCACCGGCATTTACAGCCAAACTCGCACCGCCAAGGTTGAGGTTCAGTGTAGCGTAGTTCTTGCAGTTCTCAATATCTCCCCACGCAACGGTGCAGAATGGCGAGTTAAAGGTGGCGTTGCTGCCAGCCTCAGTGGTTGTGACGGTTAGAGAGCAATCGGCTTCTTTGCCGGCAACCTTTCCCAGCGTGAGGTTCTTGATTTTGGAAGTGGCTCCTAAGTAGCTGAAAAGCAGGGCGCTATACTTCTCTTTGCTCTCCGCCTTAAGTCCGGATATGGTATGGTTGTTGCCATTGAAGATGTAGCCATTGTCCAAAGAGGCTGCCGGAACATTTTGGTAGTGGCTAAAATCCAAGTCGGCATATAGATTGATGATATTATTAGTGTCGCTCCATGCCCAGAAAGAGGTTGTGAGGGCGAAGGCTATATAGTCGCCAGTGGTATAGATGCCTATAGGCTTATCTGCCGAGTAGGTAAATGTCGGCATAATTGTCATTACGCCAGCCTCTATATCCTTACCTTCAGCGGTATACATACTTTTGGTTGTGCTCATGCCATCTGCGCCAACGACAGTAACTGTAAAACCTCCATTATATCTACCTGCTGGCAAGGCAAAATAGAAGTCGGTAGCTGTCTCTGAGAGCTGTGTGTCGGTGTTAATGGTTATAAAGGTGGAACTTTGAGCCATCTTAGCATAGTCGGCTTCATTGAGCAAGTGTTTATTGGCACGCACAGCATTTAGGGTAAATTTGTCCCCTACATAGTCAAAAGTGCCGGTTAAAGCCTCTCCATCGATAGTTGAGAGAATGACTTTAGATATAGGTTGTGAACCGGTTACAGGGACCTTGATATATCCACAGGCGTGCTTTACCTCCAAAGGGTCCTGCTCGTCTACAGTATGTCCGATAAGTATGCCGAAGCCATTTGCCAACTTAGATTGCATATAGCTCTGCTCGGCAGGTATCAAGATGCTGCCGGGCGACAGAAGTACATCGCCAGGGTAGATTATTGTCAGTGGATACTCTACCTGTAGGTCGGTAGTAAATATAGCGCTCTTCTCGCCGTCGAAAAGGGGGTCTAAAGGGTCGGATACGCCCACTCCGTTGATAACAATCTTGTCACCCTGCTGCCAATAGAGTGGATATGTGCCTTGACTGCTCTTTTCTCCCATAGATATACGAGTGGAGTGGTCTAAGGTTAGGGCGATGTTCCTCTTTTGGGTCGTTGGCTTAGTCTCTGTTAGTGACTCAACCAAATCGGAGCTACATCCCGATAATAGTATCGCTAAAGTAAAAAGTAGGTAGTAAATCCTCATGTTTTTTTAGGGTTATATTGTTACTTGGAAATTTCTGCAAGTTCGGCTTGAACAAATGCTATAAGTTTTGAAGGGCTGATTTTAAGTTGCAGACCTCTCATCCCGGCACTGATATATATGTAGTCAAAGGTGACACAAGAGCTATCGATAAATGTTGGAAATGTCTTTTTCATTCCTATTGGCGTACATCCACCGCGAATATATCCGGTTGTTGGAAGCAACTCCTTCATAGGTATCATCTCAACAGACTTGTTTCCCGAAATCTTAGCGGCAGCCTTTAGGTCAACCTCCTTGTTGCCCTGTATAACGCAGACAAAGTGTCCGTTACGGTCGCCTCTAAGCACCAGGGTCTTATAGACTCGCTCTATCGGTTCGTTCAACGATGCAGCAACCTTCGTTGCCGACAAATCGCTCTCGTCGACAGTGTAAGGGACCAATTGGTAGTCTATCTTTGCATGGTCAAGCAGTCGTGCTGCATTGGTCTTTTCTATCTTTTTCCCCATTATCTATGGTAATTTGTGGCGCCCCTCTTTGTGCAGATAGTCGAGCAGCATCTGAGGCTGGTCGGTCTGTATCATTGTAACTCCATATTTGAGCAACTTGCCGTAGATGCTCTTCTCGTTACCATTTGCGGCTCTGTGGTCTGCAAGACTTCGCTCTTTACCACCACAGAGAGAGTCCCAGAGGGTATTGACCCATAGGCGAGCTCCGCTCTTGAGAACCTTGTTGAAAATCTTCCGCTCGCCTTGAAGTGTGCCGTTCCAACATATTTCGTAGGCTATAACATCGAGGTCAGAGGCTAAGTAGCCCTCAAAGATTGACTGGTGTTTATGCCAGCGTTTGGTGTTGTAGTTGATAATGGGCATATAGAGCATATTGTGCTGATGCTGCGCAAAACGAGCCGCTACAGCCTTAGGCTCCTTGCTACTTTTGATTACTACTTGGCGTACCATATCTCGCTCAATGAGCATCTGTAGTATCTGGTCGTAGTAGTTGTAACCCTTGTCTATATTTATCAGTACTCGCCCACGACAGAGGTCCAAAGCTTGCGCCAATGTGGGCATACGGTGGTCAGTAATAGTGCCATTAGGCTCCACTAACTTAAGTGAGGCAATATAGTCATCTGTCAGCGAACTAATCTTGCCTTCGCCTGTGGTTGTACGGTCTACTGTGCGGTCATGACAGCATACAAGAGTGCCGTCAGCTGTACGCTGAACATCTATTTCTACCATATCCACACCCATAGCTATAGCACCCTCCATCGCGGCAAGGGAGTTTTCTGGGTAGTGACGCCAATCGCTACGGTGGGCGATGACAACCACATAGTCGGAGCGAGGGTCTTCAATCTGAGCAAGGATGCGTTCTGCGCGACTCTGTGCCATTCCAACCATAAGCGTGGTAGTAAACAGTGTGAGTAGGAGTAGCTTTTTCATAGTAATAACCTATTTTTTGATAAAAGATAGGGCAGCCCAACCGTTGTCGTGACGCTCAAGATGCATCTCCAATCCTCGCTCGGCAGCAGCCTGACACATAGCCTCAATATCGCTCTCCAGAAAACCACTGAAGAATATCTCGCCACCGCTGTTAAGCATACGAAGATAGGCATCCATATCGCCCAAAAGGATATTGCGGTTGATGTTGGCGAGTATGAAGTCGTAACAATGACCTGCCACAGTTCTTACATCGCCCAAAAGTGGGGTTATACGCTCAGCAACACCATTGGTAGCGATATTCTCGATGCAGTTTTCAAAAGCAAAGTCATCAATATCGACAGCATCAACAGCTTCAGCTCCACATTTGCAGGCAGCTATTGCTAAAACACCTGTACCACATCCCATATCAAGTCCTCTCTTGCCGGAGATATCGGAGTCCAAAATCATCTGCACCATCATCTTTGTGGTTGAGTGGTGCCCTGTGCCGAAGGACATCTTTGGCATAATGATAATCTCAAATTGTGATGTAGAACTCGGCGCGTGGAATGGCGCGCGGATAAGTACGCGACTATCTACATCTACCGGTTCGAAGTTACTCTCCCAAAGGGCATTCCAATTCTGCGCCTCAATCTGCACATAGCGTGACTCGGTAATATTGTACTGCGCAAGGATGGCATCTGCTTCAGTTTTACACTCCACTAAGGCATCTTGAGGGATATAGGCTTTGAGTCGCTCCTTCTCGGTAACAAAACTGTCAAATGGGAGTTCTGAGAGTTCGGCAGTGAGTATCTCGGCAATCTCTGCACTCGGAACAGCAATATTTAGTTCGATGTAATTCATAATACGGAAATAGGTCCTGTAATAGTTATTCACACAACTGACAAAGATAAAAAATATTTTTATCATAATGATATAGTAATCAAAATTTTGTATCTTCGCTGGTCTAATCTATGGTACAATGGCACAAAATAGCGAGAAGTGGAATAAAACGATAAAAGCTTACAAGACATATATCCGTTTGGAGAAGAACCTCTCTTCAAACAGTGTCGAGGCGTATATTCGTGATGTTACTGTGTTTGAGAACTTTATTCTGCGTCAGTATGATGTTCTGCCGGCAGAGGTGGAACCATATATGATTGAACGCTTCTTAACCCACCTCTTTGAGCGTAAACATACCAAAACCTCACAGGCACGCGAGTTAAGTGGTGTAAGAAGTTTTTTTAACTACCTGCTCTCGATTGATAAAATAGAGACCTCTCCTGTAGAGTTTATCTCGGCACCAAAGGCACAACGCCACCTGCCTGAAGTCCTATCAGTGGAGGAGGTAGAGCGACTTATAGGCTCGGTAGATACTACAACGGTCAAGGGTCGTCGTGATAGGGCTATGTTGGAGCTGATGTACTCGTGTGGTCTGCGTGTGAGCGAGGTTATATCTCTTCGGCTAACAGACCTCTTCTTTGGGGAGGGCTATATAAGGGTTATGGGTAAGGGTAGCAAGCAACGCTTAGTGCCTGTAGGTAGTGTAGCTCAGGAGTATGTGATGCAGTATTTGGATGACCGCTCGCAGATGGACAATGCGACGGAAGCAAGTGGTGGAGGGCAGATACTCTTTCTCAACAATCGTCGTGGTAAACTGTCAAGAGTTATGGTCTTTACAATTATCCGTCAAGCAGCTCAATATGCAGGTATAGATAAGACCATAAGTCCCCACACACTGCGCCACTCATTTGCTACACATCTGCTCGCAGGAGGGGCAAATATCCGTCAAGTGCAAGATTTGCTCGGTCATCAAAATATTACTACCACAGAGATATATACCCACTTAGATGCAGACCGATTGTTAGACGCTATTTTGAATATCGAACTATGAAAAGTTACAAGGCTAAAGGAATAGTCCTCTCTACGGTAAAATACGGCGATAAAGCAGTCATTGTGCAGATGTTAACAGATGCCTTTGGACGCCAAAGCTATATTGTGCAGGGGTTAGGTTCGCAAAAGAGTCGTGGCTCTAAGTTGGCGTTGCTACAACCGCTCTTTGCCTTGCAATTTGAGGGTATTGTATCTGATAAGTCGGAGTTGCACCGTATGCGTGATGTGCAGAGCGGGATATTACTGCGGACGGTGCCCTATGATATCCGCAAGTCGACAATAGCTCTTTTTATGGCAGAGGTACTCTATCGTCTTGTGGGGGAGAGCGAGGCAAATAAGATGCTCTTTGACTTTGTCTGGGGCTCTGTGGAGGTGTTAGATAATATGGAGGATGGAGTGGCAAACTTCCACCTCTGGTTTATGGCACACCTGAGCCGATTTTTAGGATTTAGCCCTGGTAATGAGTATACCGAAGGGTGCTGGTTCGATATGCGCGAAGGAGAGTATACACCTATACAGCCACAGCACAATAGGGCTATGAACCGCTATTATACCAAGCTACTTAAGGACCTTATGGAGTGCGATGTGGAGTCGTTGGGGGAGATGCCACTCAACCGTCAGGAGCGAGTAGATATGCTTATGGCGCTGGTAGACTATTATTCGCTGCATTTAGATATGATAAGTAAAGTGCAGTCAATAGGGATATTGCAGCAATTATTTTAGTTTCCACTTTGGGCGAATGCCGATAAATACCTCAAAGTTAATGCCAGGCATAGGTCGAGCTAAGACGGAGAGGTACTCCTCGTTAAAGAGATTGTTTATAGTGCCTTTTAGTGATAGTTCTGCCCAGCGGAAGTTGAGGATTTTCTCCAATGAAAGGTTATTCATAAAGTATGGTGGAAGTGAGCCTGAGAGGGTTAGGTCATTGCTTGACATGGTATATCGACGACTATAGTGACACCACTTATAGAGCAGGCTCCAACTTCGATAGCTTATACGCCCCATAATATTAGCTGTCAGCTTAGGTACATAGGGTAGCTGCTTACCCACAGAGATATCAGCTGGCGAGATTTTCTGACCTACATTTATCGACTCAGTCCAACCTAAGGTACCATCAAGGCTCAATAACCAATGCTCAGCTAAATTTATCGACACTGAACCCTTGAGAGTAGCTCCATAGCTATGTACGCGCTTAACATTGCGTGGCGAGAAGAAACCTTTGGTTGTTGGTAACCACTCAATCCAATTATCGATATAACTATCAAAGAACGCTATGGCTCCGGAGAGGGTATAGCATCCCGTTTTAGCACATTTGAAACTCAGCTCAGTATCGTATGTAAAGCCGCTCTCAGGCTTTAGGTCGGGGTTACCACCAGGTAGGAAGTAGCGGTCGTTGAGGCTCGGAAAACGATAGTTACGCGATATGGATGCTTTAAGAACTACGCTACCACGCTTAGAGAGTACGCCATCAAGGAATAGTGCCGGAATAAGCGGGGTAAACTCATTGCCAAACATCTCCTCGCGAAGGGTTATTGCGGCACCAAAGCGCTCTATAGGTCGCCATTTAACGCTCGCCACACCCGAAAGTTCTATGCGAGCTTTATCGTAGCCCACAATGCCATTACCTCCCTGTTGGAGGATTATATTTTTATCTTTGCTGATAACAAAGTGCTGATGGCAGCCTATGTTGGCAGTAAAGAGCCACTTGTCGGCAAGATGATACTCCCCCTCTGCTTGGCAATAGAGGGTATTAATCTGACTGCGCGAGCGGGTCATTGCGGTCATTATGCCGTTGCCTGGGTCGCGCTGGTAGTCATACGCCATCCATGAGTAGATATAGCCCGCCTTAGCCCCCACTTTCCAATTTTTGCGCAGGTGGTCCCAGCTGGCTACGGCACGAAGGGTCTGCTCACGCTGTCGGTTATCAATATCGCCGCTATCACCATAATCAGTGGTAAGCATTGCCAACTCACGGTTAGAAGAGATGTACCATAAGTTGACACCAAAGCGGTCGCCGCGGGTAGTGTTGTGATAGACCTCCTGAAGTATGTGTAGGTCCTTATAGGCGCCGCTACGGTTACGCTCAGTAGGGTAATATTGACCGATAATGTTCATGTCGGCATCGTATATATTCTCCTTCTTATCGTGATTACGGTACTTGTAGTCATTAGCCGAGGTCATATATACTGCACGGGTAGATATTTGCCAGCGGTCGGTGGAGTATGTGAGCCTTAAAAACTCGTCAAAGCTCTTAAAGGAGCCTATGCCCTGAATATATTGTAATCCAAAGCCGCGACTCTCTACAGGGCGTGTAGAGAGCTTTATTGCTCCGCCTAAGCCTCCGCCCGCTTCGCCTACCGATGAGGTGCCGGCAAGCAGTGAGGCGTCGTCTATAAAGTAGGAGGGTATCATCGAAAAGTCGGTCATACCCAACATAGGGCTGTTAATCTTCATTCCGTTCCACGACACCTGCGTATGTGATGGCGAGGTGCCTCGAAAAGAGACAGTAGAGAGGGTCGCACGACCATAGCTTTTGACAAATATAGAGCTGTTGAAACTCAGTACATCGGCAAGCGAGAGGGCTACATTCTCCTTGAGAACCAGGGAGTCGAGCTTGGTCTGCTGCACGCCAATATCCTTCATTGGGCGATGACCGATAACTGTAACGCCATCGATAGCCACCGTACGCTCCTCAGCTGAGGCAAGGGTGGATAAGGTCAGTAACAGTATGGTTAGCAACGCTCTCATTTCCAACAAAATGAACCTGGGATAATGCCGGCATAAAATTCGTCTATCATTTCTCCATCGGCGGTATAACGATATATAGCTCCCTGCTGGCGATAGTCTATCGCATCGGCGATATATATGTCACCATTTATAGGGCTTACAGTAAGACCGTAGTATATTGTGCCACGCGACTCTATTATTGGACGCACGCTCATCCGCTCAGCAGTAACATCCATACTCCAAATGTCATCGTTTATCCAATAGAGGGTATCGCCACTACTGTTGATAACAATCTCAGAGGGCGAGTCGCCTAAGCGAAAGTTGAATTGCTTCTCGATAGTAAAGCTTTGAGTATCTATGCAATAGAGTGCCGGCGCCTCATACCCATAGGGTGAACCGGCATAACCTCCGTCGGTTATGGTCCATAGTTTGCCATAGCGGTCTAAGACCAATGAGGTAGGTTGTACGCCTACGGTAAGACTGCCAACAATAGTATCGGTACGGGTGTCAATCTTAAGTATTCTGTTTTGGTAGGACCAGCAGTTAACATAGAGATAGTCGCCTAACTGCACCATCTGCTCCGTAGAGCCCGACTCCATTGTCATATCAGGGCATACAATATGCCCTGTAATCTGGTAACTCTTGGGGTTGACGATATATATACGGTTGTCCCAAATTTGTGTTATGTATGCTTTGGTGTCGGATATAAAGTGTATATATCTCGGCGAAGGCAAGTTGGTTATACGCCCAACCTCGCGGAAGGTATCAATATCTATGGCAAAGACAATATGAGAATTGTTAACCACTACCCAACCTATGCCATCGCGGATAACCATGCTCTGTGCTACATCGCCCAACTTCATACCATTAGCGCGATTAAAGACTTCATTTTCAATGGTTTGGCTATTAGGGTCGTAGTAGGATAGAGAGGCATTTCCGTACTGAAAATTACCCTCGTTACAGATGAACAGACCCGACTCGGAGGCAGTAAACTCCTCCATAGTACCATACTCCCACTTCATACAGCCTGGCAGGAGTGTGATGAAGAGAGTTATGGCAACAACCAATCGTATATTTTGTCGGGTTCTGTTCATAAATCAACTGACTAATCTATAAAGCCTATTTATAGGCTGTAAAAGTCAAATACCTCTGTCGAGTTCTCGCCCAACCAGCCGCTGGAGGTGTTGCAGGCGGTTTGAACCTTGATAAAGTCAATAAACTCAAGCGCAATCTTCTCTCCGAGGTGGTCTATGGCATTTGAGATGTCAAAGCCGTTAGGCATAGCGGCACTATCGGAGCCCTCGCCCTCGGCAAGACGGTCTATGGATGAGTAGTTGTCTGCATATCCCCAATCGTAAGGTGGTTGTATCCACATAGCGCCGTTGCCGTACTTATCAAAATTGCGAGGCTCAAGGCGCGTACCTGTTAAGGTGTAACTCTCGGCAGATATCCACTCAGGGTAGTAGTAGTCCTGCTTGTGGAAAGTTGGCAGATAGGCTATAATACCACTATTGCCCATATTGTCCACCCATTGCACATCCATACCGGCGCCACTTGGTCGGTAGTATGTTACAGCATAGTTTTGAATAGTGGAACCCTTGCCCGTTTCGCTACCGGCAAGTTCATACCAAGTGTCGTTAGGCTTACCGTCGCCATTTTCATCCTGCATAACCCATATAATTCCTGGTTCAGAGGAGCTATTGAAAGAGTTGCCAGCTACTGCAAAGTCATAACCCTCTTGGTTGGTTATGCTATGGTCAAAACCTACAACAATATATCCGCCAAAACCTCCCAAACTGACATAAGTACCATTGGTCATTTGCTGCTCAGCGATGCTGCACGCCTCTGTAGGGGTTGTAGCGCTATAGTTCTCGCCTATAAACTGACCAGGTGCCGGAGTATACTCAAAGACCTTGTTCCAGCGCTTGCTGCTGTTCTGGGTTATCGGACGGAAGAAAGCCCCATTTTCATAGACATCGAGTGTAAATTTGCGACTGATAACCATAGGTTCGTTACCGCGGAGTACAGAGGCTGTGCCGGTTATCGTATGGCGTCCCGTTGTATTTGGGGTGTAGGTGTAGTATGGTTCGCGACTGATATCTGTCGGCTGGTTGCTCGACTGCCAATAGAATGATACCCCATCTACGGTACTTATCTGTGTAGGCGCTATGGTTATTGTGCGACCTACAACAGTGTGTATAAACTCTGACTCAAACTGCCACACAAAAGGCATATTTTCACTACTGAGAACCTCAATTTGTACGCTGTCGCTATGGCTACCTTCGCTGTTTGTAGCCGTGGCAGTGAGAGTATAATGCCCCTCGGAGGTAGCCTCAAAGATATAACCAAAGCCCTCGCTTACAGCCTCATCATTAAGACTCCAAACCACCTCTGTAGGTATTGATACCCCTTTTATTGAGGCACGGAAGTGGTATGTAGAGCCCACAGCCAAACTTATATGCGCACTGGCAGCTATAGTTATGGTTGGAACCTCTAAAGCGGCAATATCTATGCGTATCTGTTCGCTGTCGGAGCCAAAACTATTTGCCACCTCTATAGTAATATATACCTCGCCTGCACTATCTGCAATAAAAGTATATTGAGCCTGCCGGCAGACAACAACACCATCTATAGACCAACTAAAGACCGTGTCGCTATCCACATTGCTAAACTGCGGAGCTATTGTCAATTGTTGTCCTACCTTGAGGGTGTATACACCCGTTGTACTGTCAAGAGTTATGACAGGCATGCCACCCTCAGCCTCGATTACCCCATCCTTATTGCAGGAGAGGGTAATCAGTAGCAAAGAGAGTATTGTCAGTAAATTTTTCATAAAGTTATCTATTCAAATCGTACTGCTACATCGTCATAAGCGAAGTATGCAGGAGTATTCATTCCGTAGGAGCCTACAAGGTCCTGACTCGGCGCAAAGTTAAATACTACTTTTGCAACCTTACCAAGTGATGAGAGGTTCCACTTAACCCATTCGGTCAAAGGCTCTGTACCTTGACAAAGAACCAACTCAGCCTCGCCTGTAAGATTGTCGGCGCTGTCGTAGCCATACGCCACAAGCTTAAAGAGAGTACTTTCGCATGCTGGAGCAGCAAAGCCGTCTCCATAAAATAGTGAGTTGAGCACATAGCAGGTGTTGGTTACATACATATGGTCTATAACCCTCTCAACACCATCTGCAAATTCAAAGCCCTGAAGCTGTGCATCGTAGATGCCTGAGTTAAAGCTGTCTACATAACCATTATGAACGCAGAAGTTGTTGGACCCACCATTACCACCCATAGGGGTTGCCAACTGCAACTCATACCAGCCGTAGTAGCCATTAGGGAGTGTCGAGTAGTCTGCAATTACATAGTTGGATATAGCGTGACCACCTGTCCAATAAGGGATTGTGGTGCTATGTGTCAACTCTGTATTGCCCTCATCGTACCAAAAGTAGGTGTTTGGAGTTGACATATCGCCATAGAGCAGAGGACCTCCATATTGAGATGAGTCTATAAGGTTACTCCAGCAATTAATCGCTACACCGGCATAGTCCAATGTATAAGGCTCAAACTTTACATCCGTATCCTCGAAAGTCAACACCTTGAGTTCATACTGTGATTGCTCACTGTCTTGCTCCGAAACCTTCGGTAATACTATTACTCGTCCGTCCGCTAAGGTTATGGTTACCGTGTGCTCATCCTCAATAATGGACACAAAGAAAGAGTCACCATCCTTACCATCCTTACCGTCCTTACCATTTTGACCATTGACGCCATCTTTGCCGTCTTTACCATCTTGACCGTTGATACCATCCTTGCCATTGATACCATCTTTGCCATCTTGACCATTCTTTATGGTAACTGTTGTTTGGTCGCTAAATGTAAGAACTACGCCATCGACTGTCTGCTCAGTTGAGACGATAACCTTCCCTTTGTTTAGAGCCTCCATAAGGGCTGAGAGCGCAGCAATATCCTCGCTGTTCTGCTCTACTTTTTTGTCAAGGGCATCTACCGCACTCCATAGTTCGCCATCATCGTAGCTGCAACCCACCAACATAAACATAGGTAGAGCTGCCAAAATAAAAAGTTTTTTCATTCTAATAGACCTGTTAGAAGTTAAACAATAAATAAAAAGAACGCTGTAACCTTTGGGATTACAGCGCTTGTATTGTTCAAAACTTCTCTCTTGTAGCCCGACCTGTGCACCGATAACGGGAAAGAAATCGTTTTGATTTTAAGCCCGTTATCCTGCAGGTTGAAAAATCATATTTCGTAAAGGCAGGTCTTCTGACTCGTTCCGTTCGTAGCGCCTTCTCAGTTTCCCAATGGCTCTTTGCTCGAACTTATGTGCTTTAATAGCAGGAACTTACAGCAGCAGGTACTGTTCCGGCATCTCACCGGATTTCCTTTTCATCTTGATACTATAGAGTATCTCAACACCTTTACAATGACAAAGGTAGAAATTTTTTCTTAAAATGTATCAGAAAATGTAAAAAAAATATAATTTTTGCCGTTGTGTCGTTGTGATTGCTCAAATGACAACAATTTGTAATTATCAATAATCTGCAATTCATTATAGATTATCGCCGGTTCGTTGAATTTATTTTTTGGGTTTAGAAAAAGTGCCTACATTTGTTCTCGGAAAAAGTTTGGGTACGCATCATCATTTCCAATATTTGTCATTCATAACCATTCATTTAAGCGTACCTGTGTAATGTTTTGTTAAAGGGGAAGGGAGTTGAACTCCCGCGGGGACTGTCAAGGTTTGGCGGTCCCCTTTCTGTTTGGTATGGAGCAAAAAAGGTGTGTCCGATGAACACACCTTTGCTGTTATCTATTGTAAATTATAACTTCTCCAACTTTACGGTGAAGTGGCGCATAAGCTCGGTCTCCCAGACAATCTTTACGCCGCGGGTAATCTCATTACGGCGGTCAAAGACATTTTTAAGAGCTACAGCGATAACATCCATGTGGTTGTTGGTGTATACACGACGAGCAACGCAGAGACGGAGCAGATCAAGACCACCGAAGCGATTTTCGCGGGTTACAGGGTCACGGTCAGCAAGGATATAGCCAATCTCGCAACCACGAACACCAGCTTCAAGGTAGAGCTCAATAGCCAAAGTTTGTGCAGGGAACTCCTCCTTTGGTACAGATGTAAGTACTTTGCTTGCATCAACAAAGATGGCGTGACCACCGGCAGGACGCTGGTAAGGAATACCGAACTCATCAAGACGAGCAGCGAGGTACTGCACCTGACGGATGCGGGTGTCAAGGTTGTCAAACTCGGTATTCTCGTCAAGACCAATGGCAAGAGCCTCCATATCACGACCATTCATACCACCATAAGTGAGGTAACCCTCAAATGGGATACAGAAGCGCTTAGCGCCCTCGTACCAATCCTCGTGGCGAGTAGCGATAAAACCACCCATATTTACGATACCATCCTTCTTCGCAGACATTGTCATTGCGTCAGCAAGAGAGTAAATCTCGGCAACAATCTCCTTAATAGTTTTATCTGCATAACCCTCCTCGCGAGTCTTGATAAAGTATGCATTCTCGGCAAAACGAGCTGAGTCAAGCACTACGCGCTTACCATACTTATCTGCAATGGCGCGAACAGCGCGAAGCTTCTCCATAGATACCGGCTGACCACCAGCGGTGTTGTTTGTAATTGTAACGATGATAAATGGTACACGCTCGTGGT